>CAZTKV010000147.1:1852-6793 GCA_964614285.1 uncultured Chitinophaga sp.
TCTTTTGAATAATTAACTGTTTCATTATTGGTAATTGTTCCTTTAAACTCTGCTTTAGGAAATTTGTGGCTTTCCACATAGTTCTCATTGAAATGCTCTTCCATTAAAGCTCTTTCAAAGGCGAAACCTTTCATTAATACTGCGAATTGTATTGCACCTGTTTTAGTATCTACCACACAGGTTGCTGTTCTGTTCACTCCCTCTATTCTCTCTGGGGATGAAGCAGATGTTGCGTCAAAATCAATTTTCCCGCTTTTGGTATAAAATTTCTGTGTAAACCCTGTTGTAGCTAAAAAAAGCAAAGCGGCGGCAAGAAGAAAAATGTTTTTCATGTTCATGATTTTAGGTGTTTATTAATTATTATTTTTTGTCTATCACACTGCGTACGAGAATAATATCTGAGCCCAGCATTTCATCTGCATTATACCCTGAACAAATTCCTTTAACAGTGACGGTAAGTCCTCTGCTAACTGTAAGTGCCTCATTACTGTGTGCACTGTCTATACTGCAACGAACAGAAGACATTGCATCTGTATCTCCGAGAATTACTGCATAAAAACCTCTGTCATCTTTAGTAATTTCTTTTACCATTCCCTCTACACTCAATACTTTGTCCCAGTATTTCTTATTAGAGGTCTGCTCATTAGCTTCAAACTCCTTCAACAGATCTGTGGCAGTAACAGTATAATCAGGCTTCAGTTTTGCCGTGTCCTTATGTGTCCGGTTATATTCCTTATAGATGTAAAAACCCACTGCCCCGGCAATAACAAGCAGTGAAAGAAATACATAAAGGATGATTTTTTTACGTTTCATATTAGTGGCTTTTTGGTTAGTTATTCAGCATCCCGCTGTCTATCCATTTCTTTATGGTGATGATCTGGCAATTACTTATTTTAGCCATTCCTTTGGGCATTGGAGAATACCCGGCAGAATGATTGATTGTTCCATATAACTTCCCGTTTTGCGCCATTGCTTTATCGGAAGCATAAGTACCCATCAACTGGTTACCGGATGGAAAACTGCCGGTGTGACAACTGTAGCAATACTGCTGAAGTAATGGAACCACCTTTTGTACATAAGAAACAGTACCCGTTGTATCTGTACAGGGGGCGCTATTGGCTCCCCCATACAGTAGATCTTCCTTATCGTAATAACAGGAACTTATAAACAGAGCAGATATCAGCAATATAGCTACTATTAAAAATTTTATTCGCATGATTGATTTTTGTTTTAGTTATTTAGTGAGCCCGCCGTGATCCATTTCTGTACCTGGCGAATCTCACAATCTGATAATTTAGCTGAATTTTTAGGCATCGGTGAGTAGCCGGTCTGATGAGCGATTGAACCATATAATTTTCCATTCAGGGAAATTATCCTCACCGCATTATATGTTGATACATCAATGTTTCCGCCAAGATTTGACGGGTTATGACAACCAACACATTTATTATCCATAATTGGCTTGACAGCTCCGCTGTAAGTGAATACAGCTGTATCACAACTGGCTATACAACTATTATTTTTGGCTCCCTGGTTGATCCATTTTTGAATAAGAGCCTTTTGAGCTGTGGTCATTGCCGGCATCGGCGGAGGAGGCATCCTGTCACCATTTGTTTTTATTATTACCTTATACAACTTGCTATTAGCTGCATCACCGGGTCTGACATAACTCATGATTTTAGTATAGGTAGTCAGGTTTACTCCATCAGCATGAGTAATATTATCATGACATCCGCTCATTGTACAATTGGAAGAAATAAGCGGCATAATGTCATTGACAAAATAAACAGAGTCAGGATTACAGTTTGAAGTTGGCGGAGGGTTGCCACCACCTGTACCACCGCCGCCGCCACTGCCATTTCCCGGGTTTAGTATCTCATGCCTGCAGGCATTTAATACAATTACTCCTGCCGCCAAAGCGAATAGTATATATAGAAATTTGTTTTTCATAAAGGTTGTTTTTGATTTTCAATTCATTGGTTAATGAGACACTATACATCTGCTGCTAAAATGAATTAGTAGCCAATGCGTATATTATGTAACCACTGCAGAGATTGCAACAGATTACATTAACAGTTTAGTTAACAAAAAATAGCAGAAAATCATCCTTGCCGGGGCGGCTGAAGGAGCAATGAGACATGTTTCGAAGGGATATTATCAGGCAAATGACTGCTGTAGATCCTGTTTTCCCAGAGAGGTATTTCAGGTGAAGCGATCTCATTTACCATTGGAGAATAAACAACTGCGATCGTATTGCAATCAGAGTTGTGACAAGGTAATTGCTTATCAAAATCATCATCTGCAGATGTTCCATCATCTCCCCCGTAGTGCATAGCGATAAATTCAAAAAAATTAAGGGAAGGATCCAGGTGATGATGCTGGAAGAAATGCTGAAGTAGTTCTGGTAATTTAAAAAGTTGACCTGCTTCGGTATTCCCGATAAGGTGCACACTAATCAGTATTATTGCCAGTTTTTTACGCATTCGTGACATTCAAATATTCAAAAATGATGCCATATGAAGTGTAACGCAGGTCACACATTTTTTATTGCGGAAAAACCGGGTGTAAAGCCAATTATTTACAAGTAAAAAAGAAATAAGTGTTAGTAAAAGGCCTATTTACCTAAGTAAGAGTTCACAAGGTTTCAGACCTGTGTGCTTTTTAAAGGCTGTAGAAAAGTGAGAAATGGAAGAATAACCCAGCATCATAGATACTTCGGTAACACTTAGCCCTTTTTCATAGAGCAGGTATTTTGCATGCTCCATGCGCTGACTTTGATAAAAATCAAACACAGTAGTACCGAATAACTCTTTGAACCCCTTTTTAAGATAGCATTCGTTAATGGCTACTTTCCGGCTTAGCTCCTTAATAGTGATCGGTTCTCCGATATGCTGAATAAGAATTTCCCTTGCTTTTACGATCTTTTCCCGGTCTGCTTCATTTGCGAGGAATTTGCAACTCACCACATCAATTTCTTTTTCACCCAGCATACAATCAAGACTGTATAGTAACAACATCTGGGTTTGGGCATTGATATAAATATTCTCGAGGCTGTCGCTGTAAGTATGATTTAATACCCCCTCAAGCACCATTCTTGTTTTACCACAAAGCGGAAGAATTTTGGTAAAGGATGAATTATGCCGGAAGCTTAAAATATTATCCGTTAAGGCAGCGTTCCCTTTCCGTGGCTTTACAAACTGGCTGAGGTGAACAGGAGAAAACCTGAAACTTACCACATCCACACTATCCACCCTTTCCATGCAGGTTTTAGATGCATTAAACTGACACATGTCGCACTCTGTATCTTTCTTACGGCAGTATACATTTCCACTCACACAAAATTTCAATTCCAGGTAATTTTCTTTTGGCTCAGTTTTCTGATAATGATAAACCAGCATTCCGGTATCCTCTATATTCCACTGCGGAAGGCGGCGATACCTGTTTATAGTGTACTGTACGGAGCCGGGTATTTGTTGCTCTCTCTCCTGCAGCATTACCATCTGGTCCTGCATATAGGATTGCTTATAAGCCAATGACAATATATCCGGAGGATTGTGCATTTGAAATGCAAAATTACGTTTTATCAGCCATATTAATGGTGTAACGCTGAATAACACTGATCAGGCGCTGATTTTTAACAATATATGATCAAAAAAACTTCTGTTTTTGCCGGTAACAACTAACTTTGCCCGTCCCGCCATGGGCGGGATTTTTTTCAACATGATCCATCCGCATACATATATTCATCCTAATGCTAGGCTGGCAACCAATGTAAAGATTGATCCCTTTACGGTTATACACCAGGATGTAGAAATAGGTGATGGTACCTGGATCGGCTCCAACGTAACTATCATGGAAGGTGCCCGGATTGGAAAAAACTGCCGCATCTTTCCGGGAGCAGTAATTGCTGCTGTTCCACAAGATCTGAAATTCCAGGGTGAATATTCCAACGTATATATCGGTGATGGCACCACTATCCGTGAATTTGTGACCATCAACCGCGGTACCAAGGACCGTGAAAAAACAGTGATTGGTAAAAATTGCCTGATCATGGCATACTGCCACTTTGCACATGATTGTTTTGTAGGCGATAACTGCATTACCAGCAATAATACCCAGGTGGCAGGACATGTAACAATCGGCGACTGGGCAATCATTGGTGGTATGTGTGCGGTTCACCAGTTTGTAAAGATCGGCTCCCACTCATTTATCAGTGGCGGTTCCCTGGTTGGAAAAGATGTACCTCCTTATATTAAGGCAGGCCGTACACCATTAAGCTATGCAGGTGTAAATTCTATTGGCTTAAAACGTCGTGGCTTCAGCATCGAACGTATCAATCATATTCTTGATATCTATCGTGTGCTTTATAATAAAGGCATGAACACCAGCCAGGCAGTTGAGTTCATTGAAGAAGAAATGCCCGCCACTGATGAAAGAGATGAAATTGTAACCTTCATTCGTGAAAGCGGGAGAGGTATCATCAAACGGTTCACCAAAGGCAGCAACGATGACGATCTCCCTATCTGATTCAGGAAAGCGGTTTAATCGTGACTGGATATTCCGTCATTTCACTTACACATTTAAAACAGGAAATGCATATGCCATCACCGGGCCAAATGGTTCGGGAAAGAGCACACTATTGCAAGTACTCAGTGGTGGAATGATGATCAATGAAGGAAAAATACAATGGGCACTAGTTGATAACGAATTGGCAAATGAACAAGTATATCAGCATGTATCTATCTGCGCTCCCTATCTCGAACTGATAGAAGAGATGACATTGACTGAGTTCCTGAACTTCCACCAGGGATTTAAACCCTGGCTACCCGGGCTTTCTGCAAAAGAAGTCATTTCAATAATTGGTCTGGAGAAAGCAGCTCATAAACAAATCCGTTATTATTCATCTGGTATGAAACAACGGGTAAAACTTGCCCAGTGTAT
>CAZTKV010000148.1:0-5414 GCA_964614285.1 uncultured Chitinophaga sp.
ATAGTAGTACCCCCGTCCGCAGAATAATGTATCCCGCCATCGCAGGCAAAAACTAATTTGTTTCCCCCATCCCACCATTGAATGTCATGCTGGTCAGCATGCACATATTGGCCCGATGTTCCTACCCACGCCGAAATTTTCGACCAGGATATACCACCGTTATTTGTTTCAAAACAATCAATACCACCAACTATACAATTATCCGGATTAGAAGGATTAATACGAACTGACAGGTCATACCATGCCTGGCCATTTGCCCATCCGCTGGTTGGCTGTCCCCCGGTGGCAGCCCATATATTACCTCCGTCTGTTGATTTATAAATAGTAGGTACCTGGTCTGAGTTATCAGCAGGTAATGCATATAAAGTATTTCCGCTTACAGCAATTTCCGCCCTGTTATTGAATGAAGGGAATGGAGTAGCAGGAGCATTCCATCCGGCGGCAGAAGTTACAGTAGCGGGATCGTCCGTATAACGGTAGCTTTGTGCCGAAGCAATACCGGTCACCATATGTAACCTGGACTGTACCGCAGTAGAAGTTATTTCAAGATCACAAATACGGTTACTTAAACCTGATGGTGTAATAGTTGTCCATGAATTTCCCCCGTCAGATGATCTGAGCAATCCGTTACCACGGGTAGCTAAGTAAATATTTCCCAGGTGATCGCATAAAATCCGGGTACAGGCTACATATGCGCTGGTACTGGGAAGAAAATTCCAGGTTACACCGCCATCAATACTTTTGAAAACACCTACTCCCTGAACTGCATCGCTATTAAAATATGATTCCCCGGTACAGAAATACATGGTATTTTGAAATCCCGGTCTTGGATCCTGGCAAATAGCAGAAATGGCCAGGTTACTCAAAAAGTCGTTTACTAATATCCAGTTAGCCGGAGAAACAGTAATATCAGTGGTCTTCCAGAGACCGCCATCCACTCCTCCAACAAAAACAGTTTTTTTAGTAGGATCCAGTGAATCTACCATCACGGCCCTTATTCTTCCGGCTGTTACGCCTCCATTGGCCCTGGTATTTCCATTAGAAGGTCCGGTCACATCACTGTCCGGGCCTCTTTCAGTCCATGTCAGTGCAGCAATGGCATTTGTAGCTGCAAACTCTTTAGCCATTTTGGTTTCTTCAATCGCTTCCCACAGCTTATTCCAGGGCACTCTGCCGGTAGCAGGGTCTTTGGTACGTTCTATCTCCCATGCAGCTCTTTGCTCCGGGCCACTGTACTCACCATCCTCTTCAAGATCAGATACTTTGTTTTTTGTACCACAACCGGTTATCAGTAGCAGGCTTATTGCAGCCAATGAAATGCCCAGCAATGGCAAAGAGTAAAATTTCTTCATAATGGAAGTATTGCTTTATGATTTTTTGAAAATAAACGACACAAGGTAGTCAAACCATCAAATATTATTGTAGAAGTATATCGGATTTTTCGGCCGAATGGTTGCAAAACCTAAACAAAACAGCTATTTGACAGCTATCATACTGATTTCCACATTCACAAACTTAGGAAGGGCCGACACCTGCACCGTTTCCCTTGCAGGGAAGTCTCTTTCGAAGTACTTACCGTACACTTCGTTAACAGCACTGAACTGGTGCATATCTGTAATAAAAATGGTAGTTTTTACCACATTGCTAAAATCCATCCCTGCCTCATGGAGTATTGCTTTCAGGTTATGCATTACCTGGTGTGTCTCTTCCTGTATATCCTTATTTTTTAAATTACCCGTAGAAGGATCAATGCATATCTGGCCGGATACAAAAAGCATAGCTTGTCCTGGTTTTTCGGGATTGTCAGATAAAACAGCCTGGTTATAAGGACCAATTGGAGCCGGTGCACTGCCCGTATTGATAATTGTTTTGTTCATAGCAATAATTATATAATTCAGAAAGACGAATTTAGCTTTATACATTTTCTTTGCAAAAAATAGTATTATGACGATCGTAGTTGTAGCAGATGAATTACAGAAGGAGGAATTACTGGCACAGGGAATAAACAAAGAAGTGCAAATCCAATGGTCAGACAAACTTTTACCTGTTGCCGGGGCAGATTGTTATATTGATCTTCTTTTCAACGCAGAAAGCCATACTACTGAATTGCCTGCACTGCATCCGGCGCTAATTATTGTTAATGATGTATACAATACAACTGACCGGTTACCCGCCGGTTTGATCCGTATCAATGGATGGGCTACTTTTTTGAAGAGACCGATAGTGGAAGCAGCCTGCACTGATACAGGCCTGAGAACAAAAGCAGAGAAAATCTTTGAAGTATTCAACAAAAAGACAGAATGGGTAGCCGATATCCCGGGATTCATTTCACCCAGAGTTGTTACCACTATCATTAACGAAGCCTATATTACACTGGAAGAAAAAGTAAGCAGCAAAACAGAAATTGATACCGCCATGAAACTGGGCACCAATTATCCATATGGCCCATTTGAATGGAGTGAAAAAATTGGGCTAAAAAAAGTATACACCTTGCTTTTGATACTGGCGCAAACCAATAAACGCTACGAACCATCTCTCTTATTAAAAAAGGAAGCACTGCAATAATGGCATTGATACTAAATATCGACACAGCACTTGATACAGCTTCCCTTTGTCTTGCGAAAGACAATAAAGTATTACAGTTGGTCTTTAACGAAAGTCAAAAAGATCATGCTGCATGGATACATAATGCGATACAGGAAATTTTACAACGGGCAGAGTGTAACATAAATAGGCTTGACGCTGTTGCTGTCAGCATTGGCCCCGGTTCATATACTGGTCTTCGTATCGGACTGGCATCTGCAAAAGGTTTATGCTATGCTCTGAATATTCCATTGATCATTGTCAGCACATTAAAAATTATTGCTGCTGCTGCCCGTCAAAATGCTGCAGATTATATCTGCCCGATGATTGATGCAAGAAGAATGGAAGTATTTGCAGCTATTTATGATAAAAACATGGATGAAATAAATCCACCACAATCGTTGATTATAGATGATCCGCGGTTTATTTCATTTCTTCCTGCCGGTAATATTCTTTTTTGCGGAAACGGCAGCAAAAAGCTGCAAAAAATTAGCTCTTTTTCTGGTTCTGCTTATGATACCACTGGATCAAATGCTTCTCATTTAGCTGAATTGTCACAGAATTGTTACGTAAAGAAACAATTTGCGGACATTGCTTACACTGAGCCTTTATATATAAAAGAATTTTATACTCCGGCGAAAGGATTAAAGTAAAAATCCGTCTTATTAACAATTATTTTGACAAACCCTGTTTGGTCAAGGGTATTTTTGTTTTTTATTTTTTCATTAACCTACAGATTCTGATTATGAGTAATTATTCAATGACACTTACAGACACAAAAGAAAATGGGGTGCTGCTAAAAGTTGACCTCCTGGAGGTAAAAAAAGCATCACTGGTTCTCCGGGCACTTAATCATAAATTACGACAGCAGATATTAAAGCTTATTGATGAAAGTGGAAAAATGACAGTGACAGAATTGTATGTAAAACTAAGGCTTGAGCAATCTGTTGCTTCTCAACATTTAGCGATCTTACGGAAGGCAGGTTTTGTAAAAACCGAAAGAGATGGAAAGTTCATTTATTATTCCGTGAATATCAACCGTATACATGAACTGAACCGTTTTGTAAATGAACTGCTCAACTGATTTACAGAATAACCGGATAAAAACCCCGTTTCAGTTACATGGAAGCGGGGTTTTTTCTTGCTTATTATTTTATTTTTACAGCACTGAAACAACAAGAACAAAAACCAAGTAGTATGTTTATAAAACAGTTTTATACAGGCTGCCTGAGTGAAGCAGCTTATTATATCGAACAGAATGGAGAAGCTGCCATCATTGATCCTCTGCGTGATATAGATGAATATCTTCAATTGGCTAATGAAAGAAAAGCAACTATTAAATACATTTTCGAGACCCATTTTCATGCAGATTTTGTAAGCGGGCATCTTGATCTCAGTAAAGCAACCGGCGCCCCGATCGTATATGGACCGAATACGGTGACAAAATTTCCTGTACATGTTGCAAAAGATGGTGAACAATTTAAAATTGGGCAACTTACCATAGAAGTATTACATACTCCCGGCCATACTTTAGAATCAACCTGCTATTTATTAAAAGACGCATCCGGAAAAGATCATTGTGTATTTACGGGTGACACTTTGTTTGTTGGTGATGTTGGCCGCCCCGACCTTGCCCAAAAAGGGGCTGAGATCACTATGAACGACCTCGCAGGTATGATGTATGAGAGTATTCACACAAAGCTTTTTCCGCTGGCTGATGATGTTATGATTTATCCGGCTCATGGGCCGGGCAGTTCCTGCGGAAAAAACCTGGGGCCCAATACACACAGTACAATCGGAGAGGAAAAGCAATTGAACTATGCAATGAAGGCTGTATCAAAAGAGGATTTCATCCGGCAGGTTACAGAAGGTATTACCGCACCGCCTTCTTATTTCCCTGTCAACGCACAAATAAATAAGGAAGGATACAGCAGCCTTGATGATGTGCTTTCAAAAGGAATGACTGCTTTATCTGTTGAAGAATTTAAAAAACTGATGGATGAGAATGTGATTGCACTGGATACCCGCCGGGCAGATATCTTCACACAGGGATTTGTTCCTGGTTCTATTTTTATTGGCCTCGAAGGCCGCTTTGCTGAATGGGCAGGCAGTTTACTTCCTTTTGATTCGCCTATGACACTGGTAACTGAACCCGGAAAAGAAAAGGAAACCATTATACGATTGGCAAGGGTTGGGTTTGATAAGGTAAAAGGTTACCTGGCTGGCGGATATGAGGCATGGCAACATGCAGGAGAACCTGTTGATATGATCATTGATATAGAACCTGATGAACTGATGATGGATATACCACATGATAATAACCTTGTAGTGGTTGATGTACGCCGTGAGACAGAATTCGCTGATGGACATTTAAAAAATGCAGTGAATATCCCTTTGAACGAAATGACAGATCCCGGAACTATGGCCAATATCGAAGAAACTCAAAATCTGTATGTACACTGTTTGGGCGGATACCGGAGTGTAATTGCTTCCTCTTTATTAAAGAGACAGGGTATTCATAATCTCAGAAATATTGTTGGTGGCTGGAATAAGATCAAAGAACAGGAAAAAGCAGCAATCGTAAAAGAAACCAGCGTATTGAATTAGTCTTCAAATAAGTTCAGCTTACAAGAAAGCCCTGTCATGTTTCGATAAACTCAACATAACAAGGCTTAACTATTTAATGTGCCCAATTACATTTTCGAAATGATCCATTCATTCAGCGCCGGTGAACTTTCACAACTAATGATCACCGCATACCTGGGCTTGTTGCCATTGTGCACACCCACATGCCACAATCTTTGTGAATCCACTACAAAATGTGCTCCTTT
>CAZTKV010000148.1:5514-6779 GCA_964614285.1 uncultured Chitinophaga sp.
TGCTAATGTAGGAAATATCAGGTGAACCAAAAATGATAGATCTACTAATAGACTTTTCCGCTTTCCCTTTTTCTTTTGCCAACAAAAAGTTAACGACCCCTTTTTTTCACCATTCGTCAGGAAATTGTCACCGGTCAGATAATTCGATATTGAATTTAGAACTACACATATATTTTTACTCTACGAATTTATTAGTAGTTATTGCCGCACACCTGTTTTGAACTGTAACACTATCTGCAGGACTTGCGTCATAACAACGTTCAAAGTATAGCCATGAAATTCAAAACCAACTTAGCATTGGGGGCCCTGTTGCTCCTATGCCTGTACAGTAATGCCCAGGCACCTGCTCCCCGGCAATTACTTGCCAAACGAACCACACAACCCGTAAAAATTGATGGCCTGTTAAATGACGCAGCCTGGAAAGATGCGGCCATGATGACCGACCTGGTTGAATTTCGTCCCAAGATGGGAGCCAAAGAAAATCATGAGAACCGCACTGAAACTTACCTGATGTATAATGATGAGGGTATCTACTTTGGCGGCTATTGTTATGAACGTACCAAAGACAGTATCGCTACTGAACTGGCCGGCCGGGATGGTTTTGGAACAAATGACTATGTAGGTTTGATATTTGATACCTACTATGACAAGATAAATGGTTTTGAATATTTCGTAACCCCGTTAAATGAGCAATGGGATGCAAAAATGGCTCCCAACAATAACGGCAACAGTGAAGACTTTTCATGGAACGCTGTCTGGCAAAGTGGTGCTGTTATTCATGACAATGGCTGGAGTTTTGAAATGTTCATCCCCTATGCTGCCATACGATTTGGGAAAAAAGAAGTCCAAGACTGGGGATTAAATATTACACGGCGAAGAAGAAAAACAGAACAACAATATACCTGGAATCCAATCGATATAAATGTAAACGGGTTTCTTACGCAGGAAGGAATATGGACAGGTATCACCAATATCAAACCACCGCTGCGCTTACAGTTCTCTCCTTATTTCTCGGTTTATGCCAATCATTTCCCGTCAAATCAGCCCGGTCAAAAAAACTGGACCAGCCAGGTAAATGGCGGTATGGATGTGAAGTACGGCATCAACCAGGCTTTTACCTTAGATGCCACCTTGATACCTGACTTTGGACAGGTACAAAGTGATAACCGGGTACTTAATCTTGGCCCCTTTGATATACAGTTTAATGAAAACAGGAACTTCTTTACAGAAGGTACCGAACTGTTTGGAAAAGGAGGATTGTTCTA
>CAZTKV010000149.1:0-3100 GCA_964614285.1 uncultured Chitinophaga sp.
CAGGATATAAAACAGAATTGAAAAAGGATATGCAACAAAAAGACCGGCTGCTGAAAGCCGGTCTGTAATATTTTATTGGGGGAGAGATTAATCAATCCTCGCCACCACTTTCGCTGTATCTTTCTTTGCCAGCCGCATAATGCGGTACACTTCTCCGTAAAAAGCTGTTGTATCGGCATTGATAACTACTGTGGGAGTATCTACAAAGGCCTTATATCTTCTTATTTCGCTTGAAAGCACAGAATCAAACTGTGATGCTTCAATTCTTTTTGCACCCAAAAAGAATTGCTGGTTCTTGTCAATAGATACCATGATGTTCTGTTTTGCCTTGGTGTCTTTTGTACCTCTTGGCAAACCTACTTTCACCACATTGGGGTTAGCCAGTGTAGCCACGATCAGGAAGAACATCAGCAGGATGAACAGAATATCGTTCAGCGAATCGGTAAATACTTCTGATTCTTCTCTATGTTTTTTTCTAAACTTCATTCGTATGGTTTATCGGGTAGGTTCTTGTAAAATATCCAGGAAGTCAGCAGAAGCGGCTTCCATTTTATTAGAGGTCTTATCGATCTGTGTATTCAGGTAGCTGTAACCCAGGTAAGCGATCAAACCGATAACAAGACCAGTGATAGAAGTAATCAGCTTTGTATAGATACCACCGGCTATCGTACTTACTTCAAACTCATTGGAAGTGGTAATACCGGAGAACATCTGCATCAATCCTACCAGCGTACCAACAAACCCGAAAATGGGTGCTGCTTTCGATATCACAGATAAAACACCCAGGTTTTTTTCCAGCTTATACATTTCCAGTACCCCCACATTGTCCATACTCTTTTCAATACTATCAATAGGTTTACCAATGCGCTGGATACCTTTATCAATAATACGGGCCACCGGGTTATTGGTATTCTTGGCAAAATTCCGGGCAGCAGTTACATTGCCGCTTACGATATTATCCCGGATGATGTTCATGAAATTGTTATCTATCTTCCCGGCATTGCGGATAGCAATAGAACGTTCTGCAAAAACATATACTACACCTAGAAGCATGACAGCTAATGGCAGCATGATCCAGCCACCGGTGGTGAGTAATTCCCAAAAACTTAAATAACCATCATTGTTGCTGTCGCCGGCCACTTTTTTGGCAACATTTGCAAGGGTGTCTGTCATCTGTAGAAGGTCGATCATATGTATTGTTCTTTAGGTGTAAAAGTAGGGCTTGCCCTTTAAATTCATTTTTATTCGTTTTCAACAACTCTTAATAACGTTTCCATGAACGGGAAAAATAATGCCACGTTGTATGACGGTGGTAAGTTTTAGAGTTCTTTAACAGGAAAGTCCGAAAGACACTTCAATAAGTGTGAAGTTACTTTCGGACCTCTTTAATATTTATTGCAGTTCTTATTTATGAATATCTGAAGTGCCTGCCTGCTTCACCATCAATGCCTGTATCTGTTTCATCGTACCTTCCATTCCATCAGGACTTCCATCAAGGAAGATTACGTTGCCCTTTCCGTATTCAGCGAAATTTTTGATCGCTTCAGTCCACATACTGAAAAGGATCACATTGGTATCCAGGTTAGCCTGTTTCATTTGTTCTGCTGCTTCCGTCATACCCGAAGCCACTTCCATACGGAAAAGTGCCACCCCCTGGCCACGGAGACGGGCTGCTTCTTTTTCCGCTTCTGCTGCAATCTTGATTGCATTACCATCAGCTTCGGCTTGTTTTGTTTTGGTAATAAGCAAAGCCTGTCCCTCATTCTCTGCGGCAGCTTTCAGGTTATTGGATGCCACCACTTTGCTCATAGAATCAAGAATCACTTTATCAAAAGTAATATCGTTGATCTGCAGATCCTGCAAGTGGTATCCCCATGTTTCCAGCGTATGATCGATCTCTGCTTTTACATACTCCACGATCTCTTTACGTAATCCCAGTATCTCAGCCTGCTTCTTTGTTGCAACAAACGAACGGATATTTCCTTCAATGGTCCTTATCAACGCCTGCATCAGGTCTTTATCTGCAAAGAATTTAAAAGCTACTTTCTTTATGGTTTCCTCATCTGCGTTTTGTACAGAATAAAGCAACATGCTTTTAAAATACACATTCGCCTGGTCAGCTGTTACTGCCTGGAATTCCAGCTCTACCGAGCGGTTTTGAATTGACACTTTACGGTAAACCGTTTCCAGTATAGGAATTTTGATATTCAAACCCGGCCTCGCCACCCTGCGGTACTTGCCAAATAGTGTGATAACACCAATATAACCCTGGTTGATAGTAAATAAAGAACCAAAAAAAACGATCACGGCTGCGATGATCCACCAATTATGCGAGAGCCAAAGTCCAATATCCATAGTTTAAAATTTATGATGCAAGTTAGTATTAACTTTTCTCTTCACAGATGCAGACCAGGTGAACCATCGTTTCCACCGCTTTATTCATATCCTGCACACTGATAAATTCCAATTTGGAGTGAATAGCCTGTTCTCCGGCAAAAAGATTGGGACAAGGTAATCCCATAAAAGACAACCGGCTGCCATCAGTACCACCACGGATGCTTTCCATTTTCAGTTCTAATCCTGCCCTGGCAATTGCTTCTTTGGCAAAGTCAACGACATGAGTATTGACATCCAGTATTTCTTTCATATTGCGATACTGCTCTGTAACGGTAAACTCAAAAGAAGCTTTCGGATAGGTACGCATTCTTTCTTCGATCTGTGTCCGCAGGTAATCTTCCTTTTTCTTCAACCCATCTGTTTCAAAATCACGGATGATGAAATCGATCGTACATTTTTCAGCTATTCCTTCTACTCTTACCGGGTGAATGAACCCTCTTTTTCCATCTGTTGATTCAGGCGAAAGCCTGTCTTTGGGTAATGCGGCCAGTATCTCTCCGGCAATCTTCATGGCATTGATCATTTTATCTTTTGCGTATCCCGGGTGTGCTATCACGCCATGAATAATTACCTGCACGCCATCTGCACTAAAGGTTTCATCTTCCAGCGAACCGGCATCACCCCCATCCAATGTATAACCAAAATCGGCACCCAGCTTCTTTAGATCAACTTTCGCTGTACCCTTTCCTACTTCTTCATCAGG
>CAZTKV010000149.1:3200-6774 GCA_964614285.1 uncultured Chitinophaga sp.
GGCGCCGTATCCACATGGGCACAAAAACAGATCACCGGCACTTTTTTACTGGTGGTAGATGGAATTGTAGCATACACATATCCCCATTCATCCATATGCGCATCAGCGATGCCCATTTGTTGTAGTTCGGTTGCCAGGATCTTGCTTAAGTCCTTCTGCTTTTCAGTAGTGGGATAAGAAGAAGATTGCGGATCGCTTTGTGTATCAATTTGTACATACTGTAAAAATCTCTCTGCTGCGGTAAACTTGTAATGCTGAAACATAGGAACATTTAAGGGCATCGAATATACGACTAAAAGAGAGGAAGGGAAAAACACTTGACAAAAAGCAGGAATATGTCTACCTTTTATACCTAAACCAAAATCAACTAACATGAAAAAATGGTTAATTGGCTCCATTGTTGGAGCTATTCTCGTTTTTGCATGGCAATTTTTGTCATGGACGGTGTTCCAGCTTCACAATGCTGAAGCAAAATACACACCTGGACAAGACAGTGTATTGACTTATTTAAGTTCCGCATTAAAAGAGGATGGTATCTACATGCTTCCTACAGTTCCACCAGGTACTCCGGAAAAGGAAGCAATGGAACTGGGTAAAACAATGGATGGCAAGCCATGGGCAACAGTTATGTATAAAACGGCATACAGTCACAATATGGCCCGCCCTATGATTCGCGGCTTCCTCGTTGATTTATTCCTTGTATTTTGCCTGATATATATACTGACAAGAGCCGGCACACCAACAGCTATCAGGATATTTGCCGGCTCAGTAGCCCTGGGATTGGTCACTTTTCTTTGGGGGCCTTACACTGCACACAACTGGTTTCAAACTCCCACTGAAACACTCACAGGTCATTTAATTGATTCACTGGCCGCCTGGGGACTGGCGGGATTGTGGCTGGGCTGGTGGCTGAACAGGAAATAATTTGTTTACGATTTGCACCAGGCAAACAAAAGGTTCAGGATTGCAAAACAACCTGAACCTTTATTTTATAAAATCACTTATTGCAAATTGGGTCACGGCATAATGATCAGCGGACTTCCTCCGACGATCTCCACCAGCTCCAGGTCAAAGATCAGGTCCTGACCTGCCAGGGGATGGTTAGCATCCAGCATTACCGCTTCATCTTTAATTTCAACGATGGTCACCTGGAATTGCTGTCCCTGGCCATCACTCATCGAAAGAGGCATCCCTACTTCTATTTCGAGGTCTTGCGGAAATCTGTCTTTCGGCATTTCAATTACCATTTCAGGATTTCTTGGACCATATGCTTCATCAAAAGGAATATTAATGGTTTTTTTCTCACCAACGGCCATTCCCGTCACACCGTCATCAAATCCTTTTATAACCATCCCACTACCCACTTCAAATTCCAGCGGGGCACGGCCGGCGGAGGAATCAAATGTTTCACCAGAGGTCAACTTACCATGATAATGTACTTTTACTTTATCACCACTTTTTACTTGAGACATGCTTATTGATTTTAAATGATTGGTTTATTACCAAAACCGGGGTGCAAGTTAGGCCAAATTGGCCAATGCAACCGTTTAAATATGTCCGGCAGTCTGTATTATTATTTACAGTATTTTACTTCAGATTTTCCGATAAAATTATATGTCATGAAAAAAATGGGCCCCATTGTATTGTTTTTACTTCTGTATATCAACAGCTCAGCTCAGAAAACTGAACAAAATATCTTAGCCGGCGCTGAGAGGATCAATGTATACTTACCGCTTATCAAAGGCCATTCTGTTGGCATTTTTGCGAACCAGACATCGATGGTGGGAAACACCCATCTTGTTGATACATTGAGAAAACTGGGTATTGATATCAAAGTAATATTTGGGCCGGAACATGGTTTCCGGGGCACTGCTGATGCCGGCGAAAAAGTGGGCAATTATATTGATGATAAAACCGGGATACCTGTCATCTCCTTATACGGCAGCAAAAGAAAGCCATCAGCCGAAGACCTGAAAGATGTTGACTTACTCATTTTTGATATCCAGGATGTGGGTGTACGGTTCTACACATTCATTTCTTCCCTGGAAGAATTTATGGAAGCTGCTTTTGAGTTGGGCAAACCATTAATGATCCTTGACCGCCCTAATCCTAACGGGCATTATGTAGATGGCCCTGTACTGGATAAAAAATATAAATCATTCGTTGGTATGCAGCCAGTACCAGTTGTTTATGGAATGACAGTAGCTGAATATGCAAGAATGATAGCCGGTGAAAAATGGCTGAGTGAAAAAGCAAACGCCAGGCATGACTATTATAAGACAGCTGAAAATTCTGTTGATACACCTTTTCACTTCCAGATCATCAAATGTGCCAACTATACGCATAAAAGTAAATTCGTTTTACCAATAAAGCCCTCTCCCAATCTTCCTAATATCCAATCCATCTATTTATATCCTTCTACCTGCTTCTTTGAAGGTACCGTACTAAGCGAAGGAAGAGGCACCAATAAACAATTCCAGGTATTCGGACATCCGTCTCTGCCAAAAAGTCTTTACTCTTTTACTCCCAACCCCAACGAAGGGGCAAAAAAATCAAAATTGTACGGGCAGCTTTGCTATGGCTGGGATCTTAGCGGAACACCGGAGGAGGTATTGATGAAAGTTGATAACAAGGTTCAGTTGAAATGGCTGATAGAAGCCTACAAATTATTCCCGCAAAAAGACAGTTTCTTTATTGTGCCAAAATCTGGCAATATGGAACAATCCTTTTTCACCAAGCTGGCTGGCAATAATGAGTTGTGGCAGCAAATAAAAGCCGGCAAAAGTGAAGAAGAAATCAGGAAAAGCTGGGAACCTGAATTGAGTGAATTCAAAAAGATCCGGAAGAAATATCTTTTATACGAAGATTTTGAATGATTATTTTCCGGAAGGCATTCTTTCTATACGGATAATTTCAAACTCAGCCGGCTTTACAGTAGAAGTATAACCAACAATAAGCACCTTTTTACCAGAAGCAATATCCTGAGCTGTCATCGTCTGCTGATCAATATTTATAAAATAAGCTTCTGCAGTCTTCGCCCCAGCCAGTTTGCCATTCCTGTAAACAGAATACAAAAAATTATTGACTTCCATTTTGATCTTCGACCATATAACTGGTGTACTGGGTTGCTCCTTATACTTATCCATAATTCTATTCAGTTCCAATTCTATTTGCTGAGGTAAAGAAAGATTTTTCAGCCCTGGTTTCAGCGGAAGATTCTTTTCTATCCTGTTGATCACCGGTTTTTGAATGGTATCATTAACCTGGATACCCGTACGGTCACGGGCAGCAGCAATAACTCCCTGGATGATCAGTAACAGTATCATTATAATCTTATCCATACTTACCTGCCAGTTTTTTTAGTGTTACTAGTTATCAAGTGAGATCAGTTTATGATAAAATGCAAGTTTCACCAGTTCGGCTGTATTCTTTGCTGACATTTTCGCCAGTAAGTTTTTCCTGTGTGTATCCACAGTACTGGCACTGATAAAAATTTTTTCAGCGATCTCGTTATTTGTCATTCCTTCCGCTATCAGTTCCAGCACTTCTTTTTCTCTTCTTGTTAATACAGGTG
>CAZTKV010000150.1:0-5439 GCA_964614285.1 uncultured Chitinophaga sp.
ACCATCTTCTTCAGGTTATTCAATCCCTGTTCAAACTGGTGATTCAGGTTTTTATTGATCATCGGCCCCATCAGCCTGGCCATCGGCCAGGGCAGGTCGCCGCTGTTTTGCCAGGTTACTTTTGTTTCACTCCCATCTCCCCATGGTTCAAACATCCAGTTATCTTTTGCTTTACTCTTCCATGGTTTTACAAACTCCAGTTCAAAATGAATATGCTTATCATCTATGCGCTGCAGGGTTAAACTGCCCACTCCTACTTTCTTTCCTGTCCATGCATATTTATGTCCCGGTGTGGCTGCCGTGCCGGTGATGGTACTTTTGGCTGTGGGATCACTTTGCTGCCAGGGATTCCACTGGCTGTAGTAGTTCATATCGCCGATGCGGTTCATCACATCAGCAACAGGGCGGCTGATAACGATCGTTTTTTCTACATTGTAGATCTTAGGCATTAAAGCAGCAGCGATCAGCAAACCGGCGATAAGACCGGCGAGTATATAGATAATGATCATGGCAAACTTATTTGAACCAGTAAGGTAGCGAATTAGGGTGGGCCTGACAATGATTTATATATCAGCGGCGGGTGCGGTAAAATTTCCCGGGCCGCAGATAAATAACACCCTGCTGTGTATAGAACCGGGTGGGCAGGTCGGTATAATTGCCATTGGCATCATATCCTCTTACTTCAAAATGCAAATGGGGAAAAGCCGAATAACCTGTATTACCGCTTTTGCCAATAAGTTGTCCTGTTATTACTGTATCACCCACCGATACAAACACACTGTCTTTTTGAAAATGCCAGTAGTTGGCCTCGGAACCATCAGGATGTTTGATGAAGACATAATTGCCGTCAGAAAGATTAGCTTGTTTTAAACCACCTGCATCTGAATTTTTCCGGATAGCAGTTACCACCCCGCCCCTTGCTGCACATACTTTAGTACCAGTCTTTACTTTAAAGTCAAGTGCTTTGGAACCCTTATGGCTGAACATACTTTCGTATCCCTGTACCAAAAAAACTTTTTTACCTTTTTCAAACGGCAGGGTGTATATATGACTGCTATCTTCTTTGAACTTTCCATCCTTTAATTGTGCAACGGTATATTGCTGCTGTGCCCGGCAACAGATCGTAATAAGAAAACAATATAGCAGGAGTAGTGGCTTCACAACAATTGAATGGCGCTATTATTGGAAAAGTAATTTACATAGTAAAATAAAAAAAGCGGTCTTAAAAGACCGCTATAATAAAAATTAACATCCTGTTTACCGCATCACATCCTACAAACTTGCCATATCAATCACGAACCGGTACCGCACATCGCCTTTCAGCATCCGCTCATAAGCTTCATTGATCTGATCCATGCGGATCATTTCAATGTCACTTACAATATTATGTTCGGCGCAATAATCCAGCATCTCCTGTGTTTCCGGCAAACCACCGATAAGTGAACCTCCCAGGCTTTTACGTCCAAAGATGAGACTCATGGGATGTAAGGGTGCGGGTTCCGGGGGCACACCTACACACACCATTACTCCATTGGTACGAAGCATACCAAGGTAAAAATTATAATCATGCACCGCAGAAACAGTATCAAGTATAAAATCAAAATAGCCGGTTACACTTTTTGCCTGCTCTTCATTACTGGTGAGAATGAATTTATGTGCCCCCAGTCTTTTTGCATCTGCTTCTTTTGAAGGAGAATGACTCAGCATGGTTACTTCTGCTCCCATACTAACAGCAAACTTAACACCCATATGTCCCAAACCACCCAAACCCAGAATGCCCACTTTCATACCCTTGCCCACTTTCCAGTGACGCAATGGTGAATAGGTAGTAATACCTGCACAAAGTAAAGGAGCTGTAGCAGCAAGATCCAGTTTGTCAGAAATATGCAGTACAAAATCTTCATGAGCAACAATAGCTTTGCTGTAACCGCCATAAGTAATGCCGCTGCCGTCTTTTTCATAACCATTGTAACTGAATACGGCTCCGCCGGAGCAGTACTGTTCCAGACCCTCTTTACAGTTATCACATTCACGGCAACTATCTACCAGGCAACCGATACCGGCGAGGTCGCCGACCTTGAATTTTTTTACATGATCACCCACTGCCGTCACACGGCCCACAATCTCATGACCGGGTACTACCGGAAAAACGGTCATTCCCCACTCATTGCGGGCAAAGTGAAGATCACTGTGACAGACGCCGCAGTAGAGTATTTCCATGGCCACATCATGCGGCTTCGGGGTTCTGCGGTCAAGCGTCCACGGTTCAAGAGGAGTAGTAGCATTATGTGCGGCGTAGGCTTTGGTAGCTGGCATAGCGAGTTGATTTGGTTATTATGTGAATATAATACAATAATGCATCCTGAAAGTTTAAATAAAAGAAAAGCAGATGAAGAAATTATTAAAAGAGAAACATATCTTTTTTTTAAGGACTGCCCGGTTAAAAAAAATTACAAAACACAAACGATAAAGATAACATCACCGCATGCCCGAAAACAATGATACCTGTCATTAGGATCCTATTATCTGGTCATTGTTATCAACCGGTTCATAAACTATATTGGCCGGGTGATAGAGATAAATGTGAGGAATGATTACACTTAAAAACAGTGATATGAAAAAACTTCTCTTGATGACGCTTGTTCTGCTGGTTAGCGGAGCAATGCTGGCCCAGGGAAGTAAGCAGACGGGGATAATGAAATCTACACTTGCTTTCCATGCAGGGCCTTCTTTTCCTATGGGGGACTTTAAAGACAACAATATCGATAATGAAGAAGCTGGTTTTGCCAAAACAGGGTTTACTATTGATCTGAATTACGGCTACCAGTTTCACAAAAATGCCGGTATTGGAGCGGCTGTTTTTTTCAACCAGTACAATGCGACCAATGAAACATTTGATTTCACTGCCGGAGAACGGAACGGTGAACTCATCACCCTCTCCATGGATAACTGGAAATTGTATGGCATTACTGCCGGCCCAATGCTCACTTTCGATTTAGGCAAAAACATCATGACCGACCTGCGGCTGATGGGTGGCGTGGCCAATGCCAAAACACCAAAGATCAGCTATGAAGGAGAAACAATGGTGAAAGCAGAATGGAACTTTGCACCAGTACTGCAAGGCGGCCTGGACCTGCGTATAGGCACAGGTAAGAACATGTTCATCTTTACCAATGTAGATTACATGTATATGAAACCAGAATTCCAGCTGGAAGACTATGAAGGCTATGAGCTGGATAAGGTCAAACAAAAAATTTCCGTACTCAATCTCACAGGCGGAATTGGAATCAAATTCTAGCAGGACATTGGCGACAAAAGGTAAACCTCACGGCCCGTAAGCCGTGAGGTTTTTTTATGCTGGTACGATCAGTTGGTCTGGTAGATCTTCACTGTACCATCCACTTCACTGCTTACCACCAGCAGGCTTTTTCCTGAAGGACTGTCTTTGGCAGGAATAAACAATAACCCTTCGGGACCAATACCGGTGCGCAACAATTTGATAAAAGAAGGTTGTGCAGGATTGTTGATATTATATATTGCCACGGCATTGGAACGTTCCATTCCTACAAACCCAATGGCCTTATTGCCCACATATCCCAGCGTTACACTTTCAGGTTCCACACCTTTATCATCACTGCGGGTATCATCATAATATCCGGCGGCAATACATTTATCTTCCAGTTCATTATCACTGTCGAATAATTGCTGGCCGTTATTTCCATTCCATACAGAGAAAGACGGGGCGCCAAATGAATACAGCACATCATAATCACCATCGTTATTGGTATCACCCATTGTATTGGTGATCTTCAGGCGGCCCGCATTCGCATCTGTTCTTATTACAGCGCCATTGGGAAAAGCAGTTTCATCCAGTACCACGTCTTTCACTCTTTGTTCTTCCAGGAAGCCGGTATATTCTCTTGCGTCACCTTCATTGGCAGTAAAGAGGAAAGGAATGCCCTTGTCTTCCACCACGGCAATGGCATCAGGCAGGTACATACCTTTTACCGGCCAGTTTTTTTGAAGGATGCCGCCATCCCTGTCGCTTCCGTCAATCGCATTTTTAGTAAGATTATAATCTTTAAAACCCAGCGGCATTATTTTGGTGATCCTCCGTGCAGGAATATTTATTTCAGCAATCGCATTGTTTTCCTGCAGGGTTACCCATGCAGTAGTTGAATTTTTGGAAACGGCTACATACTCCGGCTCCATATCCTGTGCAAAGCTGGCACCCGGACCAAATAACCGGAGACCTTTTGCTTTCAGTGCATTTACCTGGCCGGCAAAAGAACCAAAATCAAGAGTGGTTACCGAGTAATTATGATTAACAGAAATAATAGAAACCGAACCAACGGGATCATAAGAATAATCAGCGTTCGGCTCCCCTTCATTGGCGGTGAGTATATATTTTCCATCATAGGTGTATGTAACCATATCAGGTAATACACCCACGGTTACCTGTTTCACTACAGCGTAATCAGTAGTTTTGAATACCACTACTTTACCATCATCCGTTTTATTAAAACCTTCCACGGCAGCAGCCAGCTTACCATTGGATACTGCTACACTGTTCACCCCACCACCATAAGGACTGATATCGATAAAACCAACGGGCACAGGGGCGGCAGGATTGGACAGATCAAGGATATCAATTTGTGTAACACCCGTATTGGTTACTACAAATAACTTTTTTGTTTGCGGATCAAAGGCAGAAATTTCGGCAGCGCCTTCGGCACCGATCACCGTACTGCTGATCTCGGTAAAGGTGGAAGCGTCTTCATGCGGGTTGGGCAGGTCGTGTGGATTACAGGATGCCAGCGCCACGATGGCCGCCAGCGGTAACAGTTGTTTTAGTTTCATGTGTTTATTTTTGTTTTTAGTTATTGCCACATGTTATGCCCTAAATAAACTTCTTCGGTTGGTAAACGTAAGTTTATGGGCATTTCATGTCTGTGTTTTTTAGTTATGGGTCTGCAACTAACCATATCCGTATTAACTGAATATGAACACAGTGTTACCGTACTATAAATAAACAGCTTTGTTATCTTAGCAATACTGTTGATATAACTACTTAAAATACTATTACATGAAACTTGACCTGGCAGCAATGCGGCCCGTCAATGTGCAAAGGGCCATTGAAGGATTCAACTGTTACGACAACCAGCCCCTCACCTACTGGACCACGGCTGTGGCCGGTGAAGTGGGCGAACTCTGCAACATGATCAAGAAAATGCAGCGGGTAGAAAAAGGCGGCCTCGATGGCGGCAGCAGTTACACGGCCAAAGACATTACCAAAGAAATGCTGAAAGAAGAAATAGGCGGCATCGCCATTTATCTTGACCTGCTGGCTTCATTGTTGGATATCAGCCTGGAAGATGCCATCATTGATACCTTCAACAGCAAATCTGCCAGGTACGGGTTTCAGCAGTTTATTCAACC
>CAZTKV010000150.1:5539-6698 GCA_964614285.1 uncultured Chitinophaga sp.
CACCGGCCAGTGAAGCAAATTGTACGGCATCATCCATACTGCTGTGGCCCCAGCCTTTTTTGGATGGATATTGCTGAAAGGAATATTGTGCATCGTGCAGCAGCAGGTCGGCATTCACAGCGAGGTCAAAACCGGAAAGCCACCTTGTATCCGTCTGCATACCGTTTGCACCCAGTGCAGGTTCATGGTCGGGGATATAGGTAAAAACAGAACGGCCATTGCTTACCCGGAAACCCACCGTTGGCCCCGGGTGGATCACAAACCGGGAATCAATGGTAAAGGGCCCGATATGGAACCTGCTGTTTTCCACTTCATGCAGGCTGAGCTTGCAGGGCAACTCCCGCAGCTGCACCGGGAACAGGGGCGGAGACAGATATCGGCTGAGCCTTGCATGCAGGCTGTTTGTTTTGCTGGCCGGTCCCCAGATATGAATATCATTATCGGGGTTGAAGAACGGAATAAAAAAACCGAGACCCTGAATATGATCGAGGTGCAGGTGCGTTAATAATATATCCACCCGGTTGATACCCGTGCCTTCGGGCAGGTTGAACTGCTGCATACCCGATCCGCCATCCATCACCAGTATGCAATCATCTTCCCGTACCACGGCGCAGGATGTATTACCTCCATAATGTGACATATGGGGGCTGGTAGTGGGTATGGAACCACGAACACCCCGCAGTGTAACTTTCATGATGCATCTTTTACCTGCCAGAAAATAGCCACGGCGCCCAGGAAATTGCCCGCCCGGCCGATGATGGGATAAGCCGTTACTGATATTTTTTCGGTTTTGCCCTGCAGGCTTACGATCCAGAATGTTTTGTGGTTGGGGGTTTGTTCCTTTATCGTTTTTACCAGTGGCAGGCTGTCCGGCGGCAGCAGGTTGCCGGCATCATCCTGTTGTTTAAAAATGGTGGACCATGTTTCCACTTTCATTTCACCGGTCTCTTCAAACCGGGTGCCCAGCACTTTTTCTGCGGGCTCATTATAAAAAATAAGATTACCGGCCGTATCGGTAATGAAAACCGGCATGGACAAACAATCCGCCAGCTGGCGATTCAGGATAATTTCTATAGCGTATGCAGGCATACAAAAGAATTACCGGGAGCAAACCCTCTTAAAGCTACACCAAATAAAAGAAAAGAAGAACTTTCTTCCC
>CAZTKV010000151.1:0-6578 GCA_964614285.1 uncultured Chitinophaga sp.
AGCAATACCTGGAAAGACTATTCAGAGGAAAAAAGAATCAGCAAAACCATCTCATTGAATGAGGTAAAGAGCAGCGAAGAAAAAAGATTGCCCACTGCTGACCCGGAATTGAACCGTGTATTAGGCGGTGGTATTGTTCCCGGAAGTTTGGTATTGGTTGCCGGGGAACCTGGTATTGGTAAATCAACTTTGTTTTTACAAAATGGATTATGGCTTAAAGATATTTCTGTTCTTTATATAAGCGGAGAAGAAAGTGAACAGCAAATAAAAATGCGGGCCGACCGCTTAGGACTAAAAAATGATAATTTCTATCTGTTAACAGAAACGTCCACTCAAACTATTTTCCAGGAGATAAAAAAACTGAAACCGCAGTTAGTTATTGTAGATTCTATACAAACATTGCAAACAAATTTCATTGATTCTTCCCCGGGCAGTGTATCACAGATAAGAGAATGTGCTGCAGAATTTCAACGCTTTGCCAAAGAAACCAATACCCCTGTTTTCCTGATAGGGCATATAACCAAGGATGGCAGTATTGCCGGACCAAAGATCCTGGAACATATGGTCGATACAGTATTGCAGTTTGAAGGTGACCGGCATTATGCCTATAGAATTTTGAGAACCCTAAAGAATCGTTTTGGAAGTACAGCCGAGTTAGGCATTTATGAAATGACAGACGAAGGCATGAGAGGCGTTTTAAACCCCAGTGAAATATTAATTACTCAAAAAGAAGATCAGCTTAGTGGTATAGCCATTGCAGCGACAATAGAAGGCATGCGGCCTTTACTCATCGAAGTACAGGCATTGGTCACACAATCTGTTTATGGAACACCTCAGCGTACTGTCAGCGGTTTTGATCTGCGGCGTTTACAGTTGTTACTGGCCGTATTAGAAAAAAGAGGTGGGTTTCATTTCGGCATGAAGGATGTGTTCCTGAATATTGCCGGAGGAATTAAAGTGGAAGATCCTTCTATTGATCTGGCTGTACTCTGCGCTTTATTATCTTCTTATGAAGATGTTACTGTGCCCCAGCATATATGCTTTGCCGGAGAGGTAGGCCTGAGCGGGGAAATAAGAGCTGTTAACCGTATTGAACAACGTATTGCAGAAGCGGAGAAACTGGGTTTTGAAAAAATTATTGTTTCCAAATACAACCAGAAAGGATTAACAAAACAAAAATTTAATATTGAAGTGGTAATGATGGGTAGAGTGGAGGAAGTGTACAGATACCTGTTCCAATGATCACACTAAAAGAAATAAAAGACTCTGTTCTGCACCTGTTATTCCCGCATATATGTACGGGATGCGGTAGCGATATATTGCACGAGGAATCCGTATTGTGCATGAGATGCATAGATGCTATACCGGAAACAAATTTTGAATTACATCCCGATAATCCCGTGGAGAAAATATTTTGGGGACGATTGCCACTAGCTGGCGCCACTGCCCAATTCTACTTCACTAAAGAATCACTGATGCAGCACCTGATGCACCAGTTTAAATACAAAGGAAATAAGGAACTGGGGATGCAACTGGGTAAAATAATGGGAGAACAGATAAAAAAATCAGCCCGTTTTGAAGCAGATGCGCTGGTTCCGCTCCCATTATTCGCTGCCAAAGAAAAAAGAAGGGGGTATAACCAGGCTGCCATTTTATGTGAGGGAATGGCTGAAGCTATGAACCTTCCGGTACTGGATAAAATAATCAGCCGTCCCCGGCATACAGAAACACAAACCAAAAAAGGCAGGATAGAAAGATGGAAAAATATGGAAGGAAAATTTATCCTTTCGGATGCTGATGCAATAAAAAATATGCACCTGCTGCTGGTAGATGATGTAGTGACCACCGGTGCCACACTGGAAGCTTGCGGAAATGAACTATTAAAAGCTGAAAATGTACGGTTAAGTATTGCCACACTTTGTATAGCATCCCGTTAATCTCAACTAGTTGAACTATTTTTGACTGCAATGAAGACTCCTGGAATACTTACGATATCCTTATTGATCATTCTTTTTTCATGCCGGAAAGATTCATTTATCACCTCTTCGGATGCAAGAGTCAGTATTAGCGCTGATACATTGAAATATGATACGGTATTTGTTACAGCCGGCTCTACATACAGAACATTTAAGATAATAAACGAGAATAATCAAAAGCTTCGTTTGTCTTCGCTGAAGCTGCTGGGAGGTTCCTCTTCTTTTAAAATGAATGTAGACGGTGTTCCCGGTTCGCAGTTCAGCAATCTTGAAATAAATGCCAATGATAGCCTCTATGTATTTGTACAGGTCAATATTAACCCCACTGCTACCAATCTTCCTTTTGTTATCAGGGACAGTATTGAAATAAGCTATAATGGGAACGACAAACTGGTGCAGTTGGAAGCATGGGGACAGAATGCCCATTTTTTCAGGGACAGAGTAATAAACACAAACGAAACATGGAATAATGACCTACCCTACGTTATTCTTGGATCATTGCTGGTAAACACTAATCAAACACTGACCATTAATAATGGGTGCCGTATTTATATTCATGCAGATGCCCCCATTGTTGTGGATGGCACTTTACAGGTAAACGGGTTGAAAGATACTGCTGACAGGGTTTACTTCCAGGGAGACAGGCTGGATGATCCTTACAAAGATTTTCCTGCCAGCTGGCCGGGTATTTTCTTTTTGAATAATGCGAAAGATAATATTCTCAATTATA
The DNA here is from genome assembly GCA_964614285.1 of uncultured Chitinophaga sp. Taxonomy (GTDB): domain Bacteria; phylum Bacteroidota; class Bacteroidia; order Chitinophagales; family Chitinophagaceae; genus JJ008. Next base: position 2,707 of record CAZTKV010000151.1, read on the forward strand.
CAGTAATAAAAAATGCCTACCAGGCAATTGGCATTACAGCGCCATCTCCCAATGCCAATCCAAAACTTACCCTGAATGAATGTATTATTGATAATGCGTACGATGCCGGTATCATTTCATTGAATTCAAGTATCAGGGCCCGGAATTGCCTGATCACAAATTGTGGTAAAAATCTTTTCCTGGCCCAGGGTGGTGATTACCAGTTTACCCATTGCACCGTAGTTACCTATGCCAATCGTTTCATTGAACATAAAGACCCGGTACTTACCTTAAGTAATACGGCTAATAATATTTCAAACAACCTGAATGCTATATTCCGCAATTGTCTTTTCTGGGGCGAAAATGGATTGGTGAATGATGAAGTGGTGGTAGTTAAAAATGGTACCACCACTTTTAATGTCAGTTTTGATTATAATCTCTGGAAAGTACAAACTCCGCCTTCAAATATCACCAGCAACCAGATCATCAATAACCAACCGCCCCTGTTCGACAGTATTAATACCTCAAAAAATTATTATGATTTCAGGCTGAATACAGCGTCTCCCGCCCTTAATAAAGGAGTTAACTCAGGGGTAGCTACCGACTTAGACGGGAAACCAAGACCTGTTGGTTTGCCGGACCTGGGTTGTTTTGAAAAGCAATAATGGCAACTTTCAATATTTAATGTCCGATTAGAACAAGGTTGATATAACTTTGTTATTCTCCGGAAACGAAAACATTAATTATGAAAATATTGCTTTTGACTATGATCTTAGCTACTACTTTAACCGGCGGCTCTATTTATGACTTTAAAGTACCCGGTCTGGACGGAACAGATATTGATTTTTCCCAATACAAAGGGAAAAAGATCATGATCGTTAACACGGCCTCTAAGTGCGGCAATACCCCTCAGTATAAAGACCTGGAAACTTTGTATGAAAAATATAAAGGCAAACTGGTAATAGTAGGTTTTCCGGCCAACAACTTTGGTGAGCAGGAACCCGGCTCCAATGCCGATATAAAAGAATTTTGCACCAAGAACTATGGTGTTACATTCCCGCTTGCAGAAAAAGTATCTGTACGGGGTGATGATATTCATCCATTGTTCAAATACCTGAACGAACAATCCAAAGAACTGGCGAAAAATGTACCAGCCGACAATTCGAAAGATATTGTCTGGAAAAGATTTTTACAAGATCCTGTTATCTGGAATTTTACCAAATTCCTGCTGGATGAAAATGGTAAACTAGTGGCTGTTTTTCATCACAAATCAAATCCGATGAGTGAGGAAGTGCTGCAATACCTGAAATAGAATCAAGGTTATTGTACTAAATAGATTACTTGGAAAAGCGATGCTGAATTATACAGTGTCGCTTTTTCTTGTTCAGAAGATTTATTTTCGCCTCCCATGCAATTCTCCGATATTATAGGTCAACAGGAAGTCAAACATCAACTGGCAGAACTGGTACAGCACAACCGTCTCAGCCATGCTTTATTGTTTTTGGGAAAAGAAGGAAGCGGGGCGCTACCACTGTCATTGGCATTTGCACAATACGTAGTATGCGAAAAAGTAAATGGTAAGAATACTGCCGCATTACTATCAGGCCCTTCATTATTCGGAGAACCTGAACCTCAAACGTCAAACCTTAAACCACAAACAGACAGTTGCGGCGTTTGCCCTGCCTGCCAGAAAGCACAGCAACTGATTCACCCCGATATTCATTTTTCCTATCCCACTGTTACAAAAAAGGCCGGAGAGAAACCTATCGCCACTGACTTTATTACTGAGTGGAGAGAATTTGTAAAGCTAAATCCTTACGGCAACTCTTTCGACTGGATTGAACTGATCAAAGAAAAAGAAAACAGCCAGGGGAAGATAACCGCAGAAGAGTGTAATGACATTATCCGCAAACTGAGTCTGAAAAGTTTTGAGAGTGAATACAAAATTCTCATTATGTGGATGCCGGAAATGCTGGGAGCAGAAGGAAATAAGTTATTAAAACTGATCGAAGAGCCCCCGCCAAATACCTTGTTTATTCTTGTGGCAGAAAATGATGCACTGGTATTGCAAACCATTGTCAGCCGTTGCCAGATGATAAAAGTACCGGCATTAGAAACAAAAGATATTGAAGATGCTCTTGTCAGTCGCAATAAAACGGAACCGGCTATTGCCCGGCAGGTGGCCAGTGTAAGTGAAGGTAATTACCGGGAAGCCCTGCAATTAGTACAACATGCTGAAGAAGACTGGCAGGCTCTTTTACGGGAATGGCTGAATGCTGTTTTGAAAACGGGACCAGTGGCACAAACCAAATGGGTGGAAGAGATCAGTCGCCTGGGACGGGAAAAGCAAAAACAGTTTCTCCGTTATTTTAATCACTTACTGGAACAGGCCATCCTGCTCCGGGCCACTGGCGATGCCCCGGGTGCTTTCGGTACCGAACGGGATTTTGCCGAACGGCTGAACAAAATAGCCGGTATTGAACAGCAGCAGGCTATTATTGAGGAGCTTGACAGGGCCAGCTACTACATAGAAAGGAATGCCAATGGCAAAATGCTCTTCCATGCCCTTACCATTAAACTATACCATATTATTCAGGATAAGATTGTATTTTTGATGGATTGAGGCAGTTGGAGGTGAGTAGTGTATTGGTTTAGTGAGAATTAGACGGCACCGCACGGCTTGAAGAATTATAAAATGCTTCGTTTGTTTTTGCAACATATAGCAGTTTCGCATGTACCGGGTACTGGCAAGTCTTGCTCAGTAGAATTACCGAACGTACAAGAGTGCGACGCAACGACAGCCTGATAGTAATTCTGCAGCCCGGTTCACCATCTTCCTCTCCCGATAGCTATCGGGATTAATTATTAATTTTTAATTACTCATTTTATATGAGTTGTACAGGTTGCAGTACCGCCACCGGCGGTAAACCAAACGGATGTAAGAGTAACGGCGGATGCAGTTCCGGCGGGTGCAACCGTATGAATGCTCATGACTGGCTGCTCAACATGCCCATTGTTGATATGGATAGTGCCTGCAAAGTGATTGAAGTAAGTTTCAGCCAGGGTACCAGAAAAGATTTCTTCAGAAATACAGCCTTGCAGCCTTTTGAAAAGGGAGACCTGATAGCTGTTGAGGGTGTTAGCGGTTTTGACGTGGGCGAAGTATCGCTGACCGGTGAAATCGTTCGCCTGCAAATGAAGAAGCGGAATGTGAAGGAAGATAACCCGGACATGAAAAAAGTATTGCGCCGGGCTACCGACCGTGATATTGAAATAAGAAACCAAAACAAAGCAAGAGAACCAGAGGCGGTGATCCGCAGCCGTGCCATTGCCAAACAATTGAAACTGGACATGAAAATAAGCCAGGTGGAAATGCAGGCAGACGGACGAAAAGCAACTTTCTTTTATATCGCCGACGGAAGGGTTGACTTCCGGGAGCTGATCAAAGTGTATGCTTCTGAATTCAAAGTAAAAGTGGAGATGCGCCAGATTGGCGCCAGGCAAGAGGCTGGTAAAGTTGGCGGTATTGGCAGTTGTGGCCGTGAACTTTGTTGCAGCACCTGGTTGACTGATTTTAAATCAGTGAATACGGCAGCTGCCCGTTACCAGAATCTTTCAATCAATCAAACAAAACTAAGCGGCCAGTGCGGACGACTAAAATGCTGTTTGAATTATGAACTGGATACCTACCTGGACGCCTTGCAGCATTTTCCTGATAACTGTGATGTATTGCAGGTGGCTAAGGGCAATGCCTTCCTGATCAAGAAAGATATTTTCAAAAACCTGATGTGGTATACATTACCTGACAGTAATAAGCAGTACCCATTGAGTATTGAAAGAGTTATTAAAATAAAAACACTGAATCAGCAGGGAACAAGACCAGATGAACTGGA
>CAZTKV010000152.1:0-2099 GCA_964614285.1 uncultured Chitinophaga sp.
TTTTAAAGTAGGTTTGTGATATAATCATACATCATGTCAGCCTATTTTAAGGATAAAGTTGTCGTAGTTACAGGAGGAACAGACGGTATCGGCAAGGCCCTCGTTGACTCATTACTGGATATGGGTGCCAAAGTAGCTACCTGCGGTCGTAACAGTGATAAATTGTACCAATTACAGGCAGAGCATCCCTCTTCTGCACTTCATACTATGGTAGCAGATGTAAGCAAAGAAAATGACTGTCGTCGCCTGATGGAAACCACCATTAAGTTCTTTGGAGGTATAGATATTCTTATTAATAATGCAGGAATATCGATGAGGGCTTTATTGAAAGATGCCGGAACAGATGTGTTCAAAAAAGTGATGGACATTAATTATTTCGGTGTCGTTTATTGTACCAAGTATGCCCTAGACTCAATCATCGAAAGAAAAGGTACCATCGTTGGTGTTTCATCCATTGCCGGTTACCGTGGCTTACCGGGCAGAAGCGGATACTCTGCCAGTAAATATGCACTGCAGGGATGGCTGGAAGCAATAAGAACTGAATTAATGGACGATGGAGTGCATGTAATGTGGGTTTGTCCGGGGTTTACAACATCCAATATCCGTAATGCAGCACTGAATAAGGATGCCGACTCTCATGGCGAAACACCAATGGATGAAACCAAAATGATGACAGCCGGTGAATGTGCTGGCCATATTCTTACATCCATCCGTAAAAAGAAGAGAACATTAGTGCTGACATTTACGGGTAAACGAACTGTTTTTATGAATAAGTTCTTTCCGAAACTGACAGACAGAATGGTGCACAAATTTTTTATAAAAGATGGCAAACTGGTAAAATAATCCGTAGATAACTGCTATTGTAATTTTACATTATTAATCATTCATTCTTCTGTTTACATTTATTCATGCCTTTACTAACCCTCACATCTGATATTGGCAACCCGGATTACCTGGTAGGTGCGGTAAAGGCACAACTATTACAAACCAACCCGGAATTTCAGATCATCGACATTTCGCATAGTATTCCTCCTTTCAATTATCCGCAGGCAGCATATGTATGCAGAAGCGCTATTAAAAATTTTCCTGACTTTACTTATCACCTGATACTGGTAAATCTTTTTGAAAAGAAACCAGAACAGTTATTACTGGCCTTTCACAATAACCAGTATTTCATCTGTGCCGACAATGGCTTGCTAACTATGATATTGGAAGAAAACCCGGAAATCATTATCGGTATCCCGCTTGACAAAGCAGCAATCAAAAACACCATTTACCTTACTTCGGTGATGGGAAAAGTAGTAAATCAACTGGTGAACGGAGAGTCAATAAAAAATATCGGATCATCGGATGTGCAATATCTCGAGAAAAGGCACCTGCGGCCCATGCTTGATAATAATTCCATTGAAGGACAGATCATCTTCATCGATAGTTTTGAAAATGTTATCGTCAACATAACCCGGGAGCAATTTGAAGAACAGCGGAAAGGCCGGGGCTTCAGGATCGTTTTCAAACGGGATGAAATGATCGATCATATCAGTGAAAGCTATGCTGATGTGCGGGAAGGGGAAAAGCTTGCTTTGTTCAACAGTGCCGGCTACCTTGAAATTGCTATCAATAAAGGGAATGCGGCTGGTCTTTTTGGATTAAAAGGCTTTTCTGAAAAAATGAGACAAGGTCAGCTCTCTTACCAAACAGTCAGAGTTTATTTTGAATAACAAGCTCCGCTGTCCACAGGTTATTCCAAAAATGCTAAAACTGGATTTCCGGAACTGAAATCTACCCCTGAAACCCTATTTTTGCTGTCTCCCGGCCACGAAAACTATCGTGGGTTGAGGAAACTATCAAAACCAATCATTTATGAACTTCAGAAAAGTCAATAACATTACTGGCTGGGCCATTTTTCTTATTGCATTAGCGACCTATTTTCTCACCCGTGAAGCAAGAGGTAGTTTGTGGGATACAGGTGAGTTTATAGCCAGTGCTAAAGGTGTGCAATTACCCCACCCTCCCGGCGCCCCGCTTTTTGTATTGTTAGGACGTTTTTTTATTATCCTGTTTGGTGATAATCCACAAACAGTTGCCAGTGCTGTAAACTT
>CAZTKV010000152.1:2199-6484 GCA_964614285.1 uncultured Chitinophaga sp.
GCCCTTGTGTTCTGGGCTATGCTGAAATGGGAACATGCAGATGAACATGCAGGCAATGATCCTGATGCGAGACTGAAAAGTGACCGCTGGATCGTCTTTCTATTCTTTATGATGGGACTTTCAATAGGCGTACACTTATTGAACCTGTTAACAATACCTGCCATTGTACTGATTTATTACTATCGCCGCTTCCAGGCAACTAACTGGGGTACCTTCTGGGCATTTATAGTAGGTTGCCTAATTACGGGTATTGTACAGGTTGGTGTTATCCAATACTCCATGAAAGCGGCCGGGCAGTTTGATGTATTCTTTGTGAATTCATTTGGCATGCCGTTCTTCTCTGGTTTTGCAATTTACTTTATAGCCCTGGCCGGGTTAATCCTTTGGGCATTGGGCTTCAAAGAGAAAACAGTGACTCACACCAAACTGATTGTATGGTTTGTACTATTCCTCTTTCTCTCGATGCTGCCATTTGTAATAGTTCCCGGCGATGGCGTTAAGTTCTTCCCGTTACTGCTGGTTATTGCTGCTGCCATAACTATAGGCTATTTCTTAAAACCAGCTGCTTTACGGGTGATTAAACTTTCTCTTTGGTGTTATGCCTTTATGATGCTTGGATACTTTATGTATTTCACTGCAATCATTCGCTCCAATGCCAATCCGACCATCGACATGAACAATGTTGATAATCCCATCAGCCTTGTCTACTATCTTAGTCGTGAACAGTATGGCAGCGCTCCATTAGTCTACGGACCTCATTTTGCAGCTTCGGTACCTGACGACCTGGACCAGGATCAGCCGCTGAAGGAAAGTGAAATGAAATATGTAAAAGGAGAAGACAAGTATATTCCTATCGGCAGAACAAAAGAATACAATTTCAATAGTGATGTAAAACAAATATTCCCCCGGGTCTGGGACTCCAGTGAAGACCAGTACCATGCACAATTCTATGCAGAATGGCTGAACCTGGGATACGATCAACAAAGCGGCAAATATGAAGCGCCAACCTATGGCGATAATATTCAATGGTTCTTTACATACCAGATGAGCCATATGTACTGGCGCTACTTTATGTGGAATTTTGCCGGTAAACAAAACGATATACAGGGATTGGGAAATAAAAGAGATGGTAACTGGATCAGCGGTTTCTCATTTGTTGATAATAAAAGATTGGGAGACCAGTCGCAGCTACCCGATAGCATAAAGAATAACAAAGCCCATAACCAGCTGTACCTGCTGCCATTTGTACTCGGAATTATTGGCTGTGTTTATCAATTCCTCAAAAACAGGAAAGACTGGATCGTTAATTTCCTTCTTTTCTTCTTTACAGGTATTGCTGTTGTACTTTACCTGAACCAACCTGGTAACCAGCCCCGTGAACGGGACTATGCCTATGTAAGTTCATTCTATGTTTATGCTATCTGGATTGGACTGGCCGTGGTTGCATTTGTAAGAATGGCCCGTGAAAAAGCAGATAAGCTCAACTTTCAGAACATGCTGCTTTTTGGAAGTATCCTGACATTTGTAATCGCTTTTATGAGCTCCTTCCCCGGCAGTGGTGATGGTGCTTTGGTAACATCCATTTTTGCGACAGTACTATATGCAGCTGTTACTGCAGGAGTTACAATGCTGGTAAGAGCAGTTTCATCAGCAGGGCAAAATGAAAGAATAGCTAACCTTACCACTACTGTCGTCTGTCTTGCAGTGCCGCTACTGATGGCACAGCAGATATGGGATGACCATGACAGGAGTAATAAAACAACAGCACCCGACATTGCAAAAGCGTACCTGGAAAGCTGTGCACCCAATGCCATCATCTTTACTTTCGGTGATAATGACACTTATCCGCTATGGTATGCACAGGAAGTAGAGAATGTTCGCCCTGATATCCGTGTGATCAATAATAGTTTACTTGGTATTGACTGGTATATCAACCAGCTGCGTTATAAAGTAAATGAAGCTGACTCTGTAGATATCATCTGGGATGCCGAGAAGATAATGGGCAATAACAGGAATTATGTGGTATACAGCCCCAAGCCCGGCCTTTCTCAAACAGCCTATTATGATCTGTATGATATGATGAAAAATTATGTGGGCAGTAATGACCCTTCAAAAATGGATAATTCCAGGGGTGAACCATTAAACTCATTTCCTATTACCAAAGTGACAGTTCCTGTTGACAGGGATGTAGTATTAAAAAATGGTACCGCCAATCCAACAGATAGTGTATTATCTGAATTTCGTTTTGAGCTTCCGCAACGGGCATTGATGAAGAACGACCTGATCATTCTGAATATCATTGCTGCGAATAAATGGAAACGCCCTATATATTTCACTTCCCCGATTGGAGAACTCGGCTTTGGTCAGTTCCTTCGTAAAGATGGCATTGCCTATCGCCTTGTACCAATTATTCCAAAATTTGCACAGATGAACTGGGTGGTAGACCAATCTCTTCGCCAGAATGGATTGGGAGGAACACAGATCAGGGATAACAACCTCGATGTGATGTATAAAAACCTGATGACTAAATATGAATTCGGCGGTGCAGATAAGAAAGGTGTTTATTTTGATGAAGAGAACCGAAGACATATCCTGAATATTAGGGGCATTTTTGGAGAAGCAGCCGGCAATATGGCTGATGCCGGCCGTAAGGATGAAGCAAAAAAATTAATTGATAAAGTGGAAGCCGGTATCAATCCTGCTAATCTTCCTTATGCGATGACAAGTCGTTACAATAGTCATAACCAGACCGCTCTTTTATACCTGGAAGCTTGTTATAAAGCAGGAAAAACAGAACTCGCTGAAAAGATAAGGCTGGAAGTACGGAAAGACCTTGAGCAACAAGCACGGTATTACAATTATATCAGGGATAATAAACCCGATTTCTGGGGTGGTTTTGAAAGATCGGAAGCACCTATCAATGAAAGATTGCTGAGAGTATTAAGCGATATTGAAGCAAAATATGCTCCTCAAACTCAGCCTAAAACCAATACAGAAGGACCGACCACTATTCAAACCACTGCAAAACCTGACAGTAACAACACTAAGGATACAAACAAATAGATATCCTGACCTGCTATTAATAAAAAAACCTCCATACCGGAGGTTTTTTTATTGTTGAACATCTCCTGATTTAAGTTGTTGTTAAGGTGAACCGGCGGCAAGGTATTTGTCGTAAATTGTATATTCATGAAAGGATTTCATTTTACCAAATTTGACCCTGACAGAGATGGCAAAAGCCGCTTTGAGCAATTGCTTGACCTCTTCATGCAACTGCTCACCTACACCAGTGGTGATGTAAGTGAAGCCATGCAATGGATGAATGAACTGGATAAAAAATACCAGCTCACTGATGATGAATACGGTATGGGTGATTTTATTGAAGAACTGAGAGAAAAGGGATATATCACAGAGAATAATGAACAGGGGCAAATAAAGATCACACCAAAAACAGAACAGGGAATAAGAAAGAGAAGCCTGGAAGAGATTTTTGGTAAACTAAAAAAGACGAAGCAGGGTGATCATCACAGTTTCAAACCCGGGCAGGGTGATGAACAGAATCCCGAGACAAGGCAGTTCCAGTTTGGCGATATGCTGGAACAAATTGATTTTACTGAAAGTATCCGCAATGCACAGATCAATCATGGCATCGAAAGCTTTCATATGAAAGAAGATGATCTGAGTATCCGGGAAACAGACTTCAAAGCACAAACATCCACTGTACTGATGATTGACATCTCCCACTCTATGATCTTATACGGAGAAGACAGGATCACCCCGGCCAAAAAAGTAGCGATGGCACTCAGTGAGCTGATCAAAACCAAATACCCGAAGGATACACTGGACATTGTGGTGTTTGGCAATGATGCCTGGCCAATTGAAGTAAAAGACCTTCCCTATTTGCAAGTCGGCCCTTATCACACCAACACAGTGGCTGGGTTGGAATTAGCAATGGATATTTTAAGAAGAAGAAAGAACCCGAATAAGCAGATATTCATGATCACCGATGGGAAGCCTACCTGTTTAAAAATCGGCAAACGCTATTATAAAAACAGTTTTGGGCTGGACAGAAAAGTGATAAACCGTTGTTTGAACCTGGCTGCGCAATGTAAAAAATTGAAAATACCCATCACTACTTTTATGATCGCCACCGATCCCTACCTGCAACGGTTTGTACAGGAGTTCACCGAAATGAATCACGGCAAAGCCTTTTTTGCCTCGTTGGATAAGTTAGGAGCATTTATATTTAAGGATTTTGAAAGTGGAAGAAGGAAAACAGTTTATT
>CAZTKV010000153.1:0-6451 GCA_964614285.1 uncultured Chitinophaga sp.
CCGACGAAGGAGGAATCTCAAAGACTTCGGCCAATAGCGGCTCACTAAAAGGTACTCTCAACGTAACCGCTGGTCTCGGGGGCATGGGCGGTGCACAGCCATTGGCTATTACCATGAACGAAGGAGTGGCACTTATTGCCGAAGTGGAAGAGTGGCGAATTGATAAACGGATTGAAACAAAATACCTGGATGAAAAACATACCAGCATCGATGAGGCCATCAATGCTGCTATACATTACCGCCGTGAAGGCGAAGCCAAAAGTGTTGGTGTATTGTGCAATGCAGTAGACCTGCTTGACCGCCTGATACAAAGAGATATCATTCCGGATACACTTACCGACCAGACCAGTGCCCATGACCCGCTAATCGGTTACATTCCGCATACACTCACTAATGAACAGGCCAATGTATTAAGACAGGAAAACCCGGAAGAGTACATCCGCCGCAGCTACGAAAGTATGCACCTGCATGTGCAGCTGATGCTGCAACTGATGGATAAAGGCGCCATTACCTTTGATTATGGTAATAATATCCGTGCAAGGGCACAGGAGTTCGAGAACCAGCATCCCGAAGCCAGTTTAGAAGACCTAAAAACAAAAGGCCGTTGCTTTGATTTCCCCGGCTTTGTTCCCGCTTACATAAGACCATTGTTCTGCGAAGGCAAGGGCCCTTTCCGCTGGGCAGCGCTGAGTGGCGACCCGAAAGATATTGCGGTGACGGATGAAGTGATCATGAATATGTTTCCTGAAAACAAGGGCATGATACGCTGGATGCAGATGGCCAAAGAAAAAATTGCTTTCCAGGGATTGCCCGCAAGGATATGCTGGCTGGGGCAGGGCGAAAGAGAAAAAGCAGGTCTTGCTTTTAATGAACTGGTGAGGACAGGAAAAGTAAAAGCGCCGATCGTTATCGGCCGTGACCATTTGGACACCGGCTCAGTGGCCTCTCCCAACCGGGAAACTGAAAGTATGCTGGATGGCAGTGATGCCGTGGCCGACTGGCCCATCTTAAATGCCCTGGTAAATACAGCAGGCGGCGCCAGTTGGGTTTCCCTGCACCATGGCGGCGGGGTAGGTATGGGCTATAGCATACATGCTGGCATGGTGATCGTTGCCGATGGAACGGATGATGCTGAAGCCCGTCTTCGCAGAGTGCTGAGAAATGATCCGGGGATGGGAGTGATAAGGCATGCAGATGCGGGGTATGAGATTGCGAAGGATACTTTGAAGAAGAATGATCTTGATTATAAACAGAAGTTGGGGTAATATTTGTTCCAATGAAATTTTACCTCGGTGTAACAGATAATAATTGGTATAGCTTCTTATTAAAACAAAATAGAGAAGATGTAAATTTCTGGCAACCAGGAGGAAATTCAGTATTTAAAGTACTATCACCAGGTGCTCCATTTCTTTTCAAATTGAAAAGCCCAGAGAACGCAATAGGAGGTATCGGCTTTTTCTCAAGCCATACTTTCTTACCTATTTCAATTGCATGGGATGCTTTTGGAATTGGTAACGGTTGTACTTCCCTTCAAGAGTTACAAAGGATGATTTTGCATTATAGGCAGGATAAAACAAATCTTAATCCAACTATTGGATGTATTGTGCTTACAAATCCAATTTTCTTTAAAAAAGAGGATTGGATTGTGGTACCCGAAGATTGGAGTCGCAGTATCGTTCAGGGAAAGTCATATAATACAGATACACTGGCTGGCCAAAGATTATGGAGTCAAATTGAAGAAAAGCTTCAGAAGTATTTGTACCAAACACTAGATGAAGAGAAAAACCAACTCATATTGGAAGATACACAGGCAATGTATGGAAAACCAGTCTTGACAAAAGTTAGGTTAGGACAAGGGGCATTTCGTGTATTAGTTACAGATGCTTATAGTCGCAAATGTGCAATTTCAGGTGAGAAAACGTTGCCGGTTCTCGAAGCAGCTCATATAAAACCCTATGCTTTTTCAGGCCCTCATTTTATATCTAATTCTTTGCTGCTCCGATCTGACTTACATAAATTATTCGATTCAGGTTATTTAACTATAACAACTGATTTTAAGGTGGAAGTAAGTAAGAGAATAAAAGAAGAGTATGAGAATGGGAAGGAGTATTATCGTTTTCACGGCGCCGATTTGTATAACTTACCAAATCGATTTAAAGATCGACCAGACAGTAGATTTATTGAATGGCATAATGAAAATGTTTATAAGGGTTAGCGTATTCTCCGCCTTGCTTCGTGCAAGTAAAAAAAGCCTCGATGCTTGTCATCATGCATCGGGCTTCACACCGTGGTCGGTGTTTCTTCCACCGGCCAAATGAATTAAGGAGACAGCACTAACAATATTTACTACAGATCAGTGGCCGGTGGAGAAAAAAACACCCGCCACGGCGTAAGTTGCTTTTTAGAAAAGTAAAAAATACCATAAAAGGGTTATTGACTGAAGTGCAGTATCTGGTTAATTTCAGAATCAAAACCAAAGTTTATGAAGAAGATATTTTTTATTGCCGCTTTAGTATTTGCAATTACACTCTATTCAACTGATGCTTTTGCGCAGGGACAGGTAGTGGTAACAAATTCAGACGCAAGGCCGGTTCCTGTAAAAAATGTGAACACAGAAACCAACCCCGTACCAGTGAAAGTGATGAACCCGCAAAATAATACACAGGTTAAAATACCTTTCAGTTTCCAGTCTCCGATATCATCTTCAATACCTGGTTATGGTAATATAACCATTACAGCAGGGCAAAATGAAATGAAGGTCATCGAATTTATTATTGGTAATCTGCAGGACGGGGAGGGCTGGGTGGCATTTCAGATAGGTAATCGTAAGGAGATACATATTCCGCCAACCGCTACAGCTGCAGGTGGCCGCCAAAAAACATGGATGGCTAATTGCAGTATTGTAATCAAAAACGGGGAAACTGTTTCTATTACTATTGCCCCAAGTACAGTTCCCGAACGTCATCTTTTTGTTTCCGGTTATTCGATGAGGATGTAGGAAGTAAATCTTTTCATTATTTTCAATATACCAACAGTATATTTTTTCAACCCTCATCTTTTTTTATGAAAGGAAGAATGCCTGAATTTATTGCCGTATTATATGGAACAGTGCTGGGTGTTAGTTTTTTTAAAGCCTCTGAACGGCTTTTTGGTTCTACGGGAATTTTTGCCAAAGTAAGAGTTGCTTACTTAAAAGAGCATAACAACCAGGAACCGGATATTTTAGACATGCTTTTTAACCGGGAGGTTTTTTTTGATTTTTTCTTTTTCCTGGTAACAATACTTATTGTGGCCCACGACTGGTGGGCTTATCACAGTAGTTTCCAGGATAATAAAAGAAAGTCATTTGTTTCATACATACCCCAGATGATCGGGTTGATCTTTATTGCCCAGATGTTTAACACCAGTAACAAAGAATTTATAAGGTATTGGTACATCTTCGGTTTTTTATATACTGTTTGCAACATATTTAATTATCTGGTAGATATGGAAGTTTTAAAAAAAGGATTTTGGAGCAGAGTGGGGGATTATCCGGCCCGTGGGTCAGCATACATTGTTCATATTGGAATTATTTTTGCATTTTATTGTTTCGCTCCGAAGAAACCGGATACACTTACCTGTTTTTTCTGGGTTATCGTTACAATTGTCCCGGTTGCCATTTTTTGGGTTCTAAAATGGAAATACGACAAGAAAGAGACATATACAATTTCTACTGATTTTGAAATAGAGAGAACAGCCGATCTGGAAAATGTAAAAGAATATTTACCACTTGCTATCAATAATATTCAACTTAACGCTAAAGCGGATGTAATTAAAAGTTTAAAAATACTTGAGCGAATTAAGATGCAAGGTGCCAATGCAGTTAACGATGATTTTGTGAAGAAAAATATGTCATATTATAACGACGTAAAAAGTAACCCGGATAATGCCATAAAAGGACTGTTAAAATCATTAATGGATTGATTTTTTTTCTTCGATTCCCAATGCGTGGAGATACGTAACATGGCAGAGTAGTTTAAATTTTAATGTTCGTCTTCAATATTTATATAGCCTTAAAGGACACCTTTTAAAACTATGATATGAAAATTAAAATTTGGATTCTTCCCGTTGTCTTTATGACAAGTTTTACAGGATCTTTGACGCCACAAGCACAATTGAAAGCAAATAGTTTTTCAGCGAAATCTCCAAAAATTGAAACTCAGAAGCAGAAGGGGTTAGCTTGGCATTCAAATGGACAACTTGCTTGGGATGGCGTAAATGGCTGGCATGAAAATGGACAGCTTGCATGGAATGGATTAGAAAAAAACGGTTGGCATAAGGATGGTAAACTTGCTTGGAGTAGCAGCGATATGAAAGGATGGCACAATAATACAATCCGGCAGCTTGCCTGGTATGGGAAAGACATGAATGCCTGGCATGAAAATGGGCAATTAGCCTGGAATGGGAAGGATAATAACTGCTGGCACAAAAACGGACAACTAGCTGGAGATCACATAGAAATAACTCTGGGAACTGGATTTATTCTATATGTTGACAATTCTATAATAAAATTGTATGTCGCAGGTAAGTTCATAAAGCCATGATATCATGCCGTGGTTGGGTTTTTCTTCCTTTGAGGCAGGTCTTTGCTCATTACCCTATAACCGGAATTAAATACCTTTAATTGTCAACCTTTTTTACTTATAAATTAATTTTATATGGAATGCTTTCAAACCACAATTGCCACAAAAATTATAGAGCAATCACTTGCGACTGCAGGAGTCAATAAACAAACAGCAGCAAAAATTATGGGAACTGTAAGTGAGACCAAATCAGCAGATGGAAAAGTAATGTTGGTCCAGACAAACATGAAGGACAGGGATATTTATGTTGGAGGTATGGGAACTGCGGGAGTTTCATTTACTATTTTTAAATTTCCTCTGAATCCGGCAAGTTTTGAAACTGAATTGATAAGGGCGCAAGAGACACACAGGGGCATAACGGTGATATATTCCATAAATGCTAAAAATGAAAAAATAATTACTACAGTTATGCTTTATGGAAAAGGGGCTTATTCCGAATAACATTTTTAACACCTTTCCGCCTTAGCAGGTGTTCAGTAAAAAATTGCACGCCGTGGTCGGTGTTTTCTTGCACCGACCACATGCATTAAGGACACCCACTAACAATATTACTATAGATCAGAGACGGGTGGAGAAAAAAATATCCGCCACGGCGTAAATAAGCCTTATAATAAAGGCAACTTCTTTTGCAGGGCTATGGAGCTGGCGTCTATCTGTGAAACCCGGTAATTATATTGTTCCAGGAATGTACATAGTGATTGGTGCCGGGTATCATCCAGGTGCATGGACTCAAACACTATAACATCCGGTCGCATTACATCAAAATCAATCATTCGGATTATCTGATCATCAAAACCTTCTGCGTCTATCATAACCAGGTTCACCTCCGCCTGTGGATACTTTTGTGCCAGTGTACGGAAGCATATCACTTCTACCATGTCCTCACTTATCCATTGGCTTCTGTCTTCCGGGGCCTGTATTCCACTTCGTAATGACTGGCGGGCCACATAGCCGTTATCAATCATCTTCTGTAAAGTTTGTTTGTCAAAACTGGTTAATCGTGTAGCCCAACGTTCATTAGTATAGCTGATTTTAAATATAGGCAGCACTCCATCTTCACTTCCAATAGCGGCATTGATTGGTACTATCCCCTCAGTTCTTGCATAAAGAGGGACCAGAAAACGATCAAAAACATACTTCTGTGGTTCTAATAATAACCCACTCCAGGCATCACGCCGGATATACTTGTGTATAGGATCGTGGGTAATTCCATCATTAGCACCTATTTGAATAAACCGCACCAGGCCTTTGCGATATTGAGAATAGGAGTCCAGGTAAGCGGACAAACTACCAGCTTCAGGACGATAAAAGAGGCTATAATACCTTCCATAAATACCGGGGAAACGGCTACTGAGACTGAATCTGATTATAAAGAGCAGTTGTTTAATTTTCTTTTTCATGCAATCTGGTTACCAAAAAGTCCGCCATTGATTTTGCCAACTCTGTGATCTCCAGGTTGCCGATCGGTTGCATGGGAAACAGGGTCAGGATTTGAATACTTTAAGCGATTCTTTTCTGCAATGTCAGGTTTTTCTATTATTAATATTGTTTTTTATTTTTCTCTTTAGTTAAGAACACTCTTATATACAGAAATGTTCATGCCACTGTTACTGGTTTCTTCCCTGACGAGTCTTCAAAGTTATAAACCTTCCAGGGCGATGTGTCAGATGGGTCTGTGTGTAGGTTTTGTGGCACTTGCCATGTTAAGAGCAAATTTAGTAAATCAGTTGTCCGGGTTTTCAACTCAGGATCGATGAGCTATTCTAAAAAAAAATTTTATTTTTTCAAAATCGCTTCTATATTTGTCTAATACAGTATGCCGCTTACCG
>CAZTKV010000154.1:0-2505 GCA_964614285.1 uncultured Chitinophaga sp.
TCACGAATCATGAGCTCAGCAGCATTGAAATCGGCAATTACACCATCTTTCAGCGGACGGACAGTACGGATGCTTTCGTGAGTTTTCTCATGCATCATTAACGCCTTCTTGCCTACTGCCAGCACCTCTTTCGGATTATTACGATTGAGGGCTACAATACTCGGCTCGTTCACTACTACTTCGTCGTTATGTATGATGAGGGTGTTAGCAGTACCCAGGTCGATGGCTATTTCTTGTGTAAACCAGTTAAAAAGTCCCATGTATTTATATCGGATTTTACCTGTCTTACGGCAGACAGGTTGTGGGCAAAGGTGAAGGAAATAATTTGAATTTACAAAGGGAAACCCTTGTCAGGCAAGGTTTTTTTTTGATTTGCCCATTTTGAGAAATCACAGTTAAAAAACAAAAATTGGGTTGTGAGTACAGCAATTTTACGTAAACTAATTGCCTGGTACTTTACAGCCATAGTTTTAGATACAAAAAGTTTTTTCTTTTACCTTCATTACATGCAGGTCATCACCAGAACAGTTTTGGTTTTATCACTGGTCAGCTTATTTGCAGATATAGCAAGTGAAATGCTATATCCTGTGATTCCTGCTTATTTAAAAGAAATTGGTTTTAGTGTATTACTGATAGGAATATTAGAAGGAGTAGTAAATTTTTCTGCAGGAGTCAGTAAGGGTTATTTTGGAAAATTAAGTGATGAAAAAGGCCTTCGTTTACCATTTGTAAAGCTGGGATACTTTTTGGGAGCTATTTCAAAACCATTGATGGCAACATTTGCATATCCATTATGGATATTTTTTGTAAGAACCCTTGATCGGTTAGGTAAAGGAGTTCGCACCGCAGCTAGGGATGCATTATTGTCACACGAAGCAACAAAAGAAACAAAGGCAAGGGTATTTGGCTTCCACCGTGGTATGGATACAATAGGAGCTGCTATCGGCCCTGTTATTGCTTTAGTATTCCTGTTTTTTTATCCTGGTTCATACACCACTCTTTTTTACATAGCCTTTATTCCCGGAATAATTTCTGTCTTGCTGATCTTTTTACTTACAGAAAAAAGAAATCCTGTTTCTACCTTAGGGAAAGGAAATTTTTTCTCCTTTTTCAGCTATTGGAAAATTGCTCCTCCTGAATTTAAAAAGGTTGTCCCAGGTTTATTGTTATTTGCATTGTTTAACAGCTCAGATATTTTTTTGTTACTCGTTACCAAAGAAACGATCGGCGATAAAGTAATCACCCTATGGCAAACTGATTTCAATGCTGATACAATTACTATTGCTGCTTATATTTTTTACAATCTTGTTTACGCTGCCACATCATATCCAATGGGTATACTGGCAGATAAGCTGGGATTCAAAAGAATAATCATGCTTGGGCTTATTTTGTTTACCGTTGTATATGGGGGCTTTGCATTCAGACCTTCTATATTTTTTATTTTTATACTGTTTTCCGTATATGGTATCTATGCAGCAGCCACAGAAGGAGTCATCAAAGCATGGATCAGTAATTTATCGCATCACCGGGATACTGCAACCGCAATAGGATTTTATACCTCGGGAGAAAGTATATGCTCCCTGTTTGCAAGTATTATAGCCGGTGCTTTGTGGATGGGTATGGGAAGCTCTTTCACATTCATCGTTCCGGCAGTCATTGCTCTTGTTGTTGTCCTTTATTTTTCACTGAAAATCAAAGTCAAATAGTTTTTCTCGCAGCTTTTTCTTACAGTCTTGTTTTTTGGCACAGAAATGGCAAACAGGATGCTGAAGTAATTCTTCCACAAAAATTATTGTTATGAGAAAGATCTGTATTACCAGCCTGGCCGTTTTAGTATTTTCATTTTTACAAGCTCAAAGCAAAAGCACTAATAGTTCTTCTTATACAACTGCATTGGGAGTAAAAGTATGGGACGGCGGAGGCATTTCTTTAAAGCATTTTGTCAATGGCAATAATGCCCTTGAAGGAATTGGTTATTTCTGGAGACAAGGATTTCGTATTACCGGTTTGTATGAAATACATGGGCCAATCAGTGGTGCACCAGGCCTGCAATGGTATATTGGCCCGGGTGCACATATCGGTTTTTATAACACAAGAAATGGTGATGGCAGTTTCATAGGACTAGATGGTGTCCTTGGATTGGATTATAAATTCAACGGCGCTCCTATTAACATGTCTATTGACTGGCAACCTTCTTTTGAATTTGGCGACAACAGGGGCTTTGTTGGCAGTTGGGGAGGATTGGGAGTCCGCTATACTTTTTAGCTTTTATTACCACACATACAGGGAAAACGGGCCGTAATTCTTTACGGCCTTTTAAGTTTAGTGACCGAACCCAAGTTTTGCTTCCACTGTCGCACTTAAGGCAGGCAATTTTCTTCTTTCTATAAGAAAACTATTCAATTGAGCGATCTCCCTGAAGATATAGTGCTTATCAGCGGCAGCTTTCAGGTAATCTTTACCTGTACTTCCGCCAGTACCTATTCTTGTACCAATCATACGATG
>CAZTKV010000154.1:2605-6407 GCA_964614285.1 uncultured Chitinophaga sp.
CTTTCCAGCCAGCCATTCAGCAATTGGAGTAATGATTTGCCCCCTTCAGCATTCTTTATAATTTTCACATGCTCATTTCTCAACTGAGAAGTATAGTATTCTTTACCATGACGATGCTCAAATTTCAGTCCCAGCTTAGCTTCCAGCTCTTTAAACTGCCAGCTTTGAAAACCTGATGCCGGCCTCAGCATATCACGGAAATCAAGAAAATCCATAGGTGTCATGGTTTCCATAATATCAATCTGGTGAACCAACACTCTTAAAATTGTTACACAGCGATTTAGCCGGTGAACAATAGTCTGAAGTTCTGGAGAATTATCATTCACAGCAGGTTTGCTGAGTATAGCAGCAACAGAATCCACTTCATGGTGCAGTTGTTTAAACCAGAGTTCGTATGCCTGGTGAATGACGATAAAAAGCATCTCATCATGTGCCGGCAGGTTATGACGGATACTTTCGGGATCCTGTGCATTCAAAATCTTATCCAGCTGCAAATAATCGTGGTAATGGACTTCCATATAGCAATGTTCGAAAGAAAAACTGAAAAATCCTTAAATAATCAACAGGGTCAAGGTGGTCGTCTTACTCAAACTCAAAACCGATATCGCTTCTGTAAGTCATATCCTTAAAAGAAACCTTTTGCATTTCTTCTTTTGATATCTCTACTGCGTCAAAAATAGAACGACCATACGAGGTGATACAGAAAACTCTACCCCCCGAAGTAACTATTTTTCCATCCTTCTCTGTTGTTCCCATGTGAAACAGCATACTGTCTGCCGGGTTTACCTCATCAATGCCTGTTATTTCATATCCTTTTTGATATTCTCCCGGGTAGCCGCCGCTTACAGCAACTATAGTACACGCAGTTCGTGTATCCGTATCAATTTTTACTTTATCTAATTCTTGTTTTGCTACAGCATCCAATAAGTCAACCAAATCATTTTTTAATCTTGGTATTACTACCTCTGTTTCGGGATCACCCATACGGCAGTTGTACTCGATCATATAGGGTTCATCACCAACGATCATAAAACCAAAGAAAATAAAACCCCTGTATTCCAGTCCTTCTTTTCTTAATCCATCCACCGTTGGTCGTATCACTTTATCTTCAATCTTTTTAAGTAATGAAGCATCAACAAATGGTACCGGGCTAACGGCGCCCATACCTCCAGTATTCGGTCCTGTATCACCTTCTCCTACTCTTTTATAGTCTTTTGCCTCAGGCAGAATCACATAGTTCTTTCCGTCTGTTAATACAAATACTGATATTTCAATACCGGTTAAAAACTGTTCTACTACTACTTTTTTACCTGCCTCGCCAAACTTGGCCCTTTGAATCATCAATTCAAATTCAGCGATAGCTTCAATATGATTTTCACATATGACAACTCCTTTGCCGGCAGCCAGTCCATCAGCTTTTAATACAATTGGTAATGGATGTGTCTTCAGGTACTCAACCCCTTCTGCATAGTTATCCAGTGTAAATTCCCGGTAAGAAGCGGTTGGAATATTATGCCTCATCATAAAGGCTTTGGCAAAGGCCTTGCTGCCTTCCAGTTGCGCACCTGCTTTGCCAGGGCCGATCACATCAAGATTCTTTAATGCAGCACTACTGATTAAAAAATCTGTCACCCCTTTTACTAAAGGTTCCTCCGGCCCAACAACAACCATATCAATTTTTTTATCAATGCAGGCTTTCTTTATAGAATCAAAATCCGTGATACCAATATTGAGATTAGTACCAAACTTAGATGTGCCGGCATTACCGGGAGCAATAAACAAGCTCTCACAACGTGGACTTTGAGATAATTTCCAGGCCAGGGCATTTTCTCTTCCACCAGAGCCTAATAATAAAATTCGCATGGGTAATAATGGTTGGATTTTAGCGATTTGCGAATATCGGGTACGTTCGCTAAAGATAGCCCGAAAAAATTTGCGGGTGGTTAAATTTCTGTATTTTGGTCACTCTAACGATAATGGACTCTGATTTTGTAAACTAAAATTAATTGTATGAATCAGCCTGCAAAAACCGGCAAACACCCAAGGGGATTAATGGTATTGTTCTTTACCGAAATGTGGGAGCGATTTGGATATTACCTGATGGTAGGAATCCTTTTTCTTTATTTAACCGACTCTACTACGGGGGGAAAAGAAATGACGAGGGGAATGGGTGCTGACGTGGTCGGAACTTTTATCGCATTGGTCTATCTCACACCATTTATCGGCGGGTTGATCGCAGACAGGTATCTCGGGTATTTAAAATCAATTTTCATAGGCGGTTCATTAATGGCAGCAGGTTATCTTGGTTTAGCCATCCCCGGAAATACTGCCATGTATGTCTCATTAGGTTGTATTATCATCGGCAATGGTTTTTTCAAACCAAATATTTCTACTTTACTGGGCAATATCTATAATAGGGAAGATTTACGCCCCCTGAAAGACAATGCGTACAACATTTTTTACATGGGTATTAATATTGGTGCGCTTGTCTGCAATTTCGTGGCAGCTTATTTACGAAATAAATATGCCGATGAAGATGGAACGGGTTGGGGATATGCCTTCTCTGCAGCCGGCATAGGTTTGATTATTGGTTTGATTTGGCTCGCATTTCAATTAAAACATGTCCGCCATGCGGATATTAAAAAACCAATGCAGGCCGGTGATGTTCCGATGTCCAGAATCTTTGGTTCTGTATTCCTGCCGATGATCGTTTTTGGTATCCTGGGATGGATCATTCCCGGCAATTTCATGGGTTCTGATTCCAATGATGCTTTCATTGCAGCCTGTATCCCGGTTATTTTCTTTTATGTAAACCTCTGGAGAAAAGGCAACCAGGAGGATAAAAAAGGCATTGGCGCTTTGCTTTTCATTTTTACAATATCCATTATCTTCTGGACCATTTATAACCAGAATTCCACTGGTCTTACTATATGGGCGGAGTCACACACCAACCGTGCTATTCCATCTTCTATTGAAGGAGCAGCCAATAGTATAGATATGCTGCAAACTGCAACAACTGCCCCACGGGAAGTAAACCAAGTAGATGAATATTTAAGACCGGTGCTGGATACCGGAGGTAATACCATAAAAACGATGGGCCCCGATCCCTATTTTAACAATGTTCCAAAAGATCAGTGGCCGCCCGATGGTTCATCAAAGCTGGCTAATGCAGAATTATTCCAGTCTATAAATCCTGCATTCATTGTTCTTCTTACACCGCTGCTGATCGCATTCTTTGCATTGATGGCCAGGAGAAATAAACCGGTAACTACTGCGAGTAAATTTGGATGGGCCCTTGTCATATCCGGTCTGAGCGCTTTGGTAATGGTGTTTGCAGTTATGTCAGTCCCGAGTATATACACTCATAAAACATCAGCCATCTGGCTTTTTCTTACTTACGGGATATTCACAATAAGCGAGATCTGTTTAAGCCCGATCGGTTTGTCCTTTGTTTCCAAACTTGCTCCGCCCCGGTTAACTGCATTAATGATGGGTGGATGGTTCCTTTCCACCTCTCTGGGAGGGAAAGTAGCTGGTGTCATGGCAAGTTTTTGGGACAAGATCCCCGATAAAAAAATATTCTTTGGCATTATTACAATAGCAGCGATATTAGGCGGCTTGCTTATTTTCAGCAAGATTAAATCGCTAAACAAGATCGTAAAAGACAAAACAGGTTCTGCAGAATAATTACTATTCACATATTATACAAAGGTGGTTTATTAAGCCACCTTTTTTATTTTCCCTAGCCTTTCATTTATTATCTTTCCTCACTAAAAGAATCTGCTATGTGGAAGAAACACCC
>CAZTKV010000155.1:0-2171 GCA_964614285.1 uncultured Chitinophaga sp.
CCATTGACCGCTGCTTTGCCGTTAACAGCCTGTTTGCCGTTGACAGCTTGCTTTCCATTATATATTACTGCATGAGCGGAATCAACCTGGTAGTCATATAAAGATTGAGGTGCTACCGGGATAAAGTAAGTGGTATCATAAACAAGACCATTAACCGCTGCTTTTCCATTGACAGCCTGTTTTCCATTGACAGCAGCTTTACCACTTACCATGAAACTCATATTGAGAAAATCTGCTTCTGACAAGCCGTTAACGGCTTGTTTACCATTAATGAGAATAACGGAATTGGACATCGTGGATTGATGGTTGACGTTCAACGAATCCAGGAACGCAATTCTTTCTGATGGTAAAATATTCGTTGTATCATAGTCATAGTTGAATTTAATTCCTCTGCCACTAATTGCTGAGCCATAAATCAAAGTAGTGTCACGGGGTGATATAGTAATTGGCATTCTGTTAATCGTAAGAATACCATCACAGAACTGGTAGTTATATAATTGAGCCAGTGCCTGCGATGCCGGCAAAGACAGATCTGTTACAGATGAGTGGGCCCGCCTGTAATACAAACCAAAATTGCTTAAGCTATTCGCTGATGTGCTGAAAGTAATATCGGTCAATCCCAGGTCTTGTATTGTTAGGTTGGTTGAGTCTAATGGCTGGCCATTTACCTTTATTTCGTAAGTGTATTCCGGGATCTTTTCTCCATAATATTTAACTGCATTATTAACTACCACTTTTACATTCTGGGGAATAGCAGATTTCAAATAAATTGAATCGCTGACACCACCATCCAGCCCACCCGGGGTAATTGGTGGATTATACACCGTAATCGGCGGGTTGCCCATAAAGGTGGGAATGGCTACTGTGAGTTGAGAATTACTTATTGCAATAGGGGCAATGGTATCAGTCCGAAGTATAACTGCCGCACCGGAAGCAAAATATTTCCCGTTAATGATAAGTGTAACAGGATCTGTGCCGGGTATCAATTCAGGATCTGTTAAATTAAAACTATCTATTAGCGGGAATGGATTAGAGAACGATAGTAATGCTGAATCAGCCTGGATAAAACCAGAACCGGTATTAATATCATAACCCGGCGCATCCATATCTATCGCAGTGGTTTTTAATATCTGCTTCATTTGAGCAGCTGTAAATGAAGTGTCATTAAAATATCTTTTCCTGGCTTCAATTAATAAACCAGCAACAGCTGCAGCATGCGGTGCAGCCGCAGATGTTCCAAAGAAATTCGGAAAAAGATCGTTGTCAATATTTATGCCACCAAAATCAACAGTTGTATTGACACCATTTGGAGCAATGATGTCTGGTTTATTCCTGTCTACATTATTTATTATTATTCCGCCGCGGGATGAGAATGAAGCTATCGTTGGCGGGTTAACTCCATAAGCAGGAGTATTAAGATAAAGTGCAGCTCCTACTGCAATGGCACCGGCTGCATTGGCCTGTCCAAGTACGGTTCCCACACCTTGTGTATTAACAGTCAGATTATCGCTGCCCATGATAACACCATCTCCTCTGAAGAAAACATATTTGAAACGAACCGGGGCCGTTCCGCCTTTACGGGTGATGATAATTTTTGCATCTACCGGTGCTTTTACCACGAATGGTAAAATCTCAAACGGATCACCTGACAAGTTATCTCTGTTGAATCCAAATAACCGGGTGCCGAATTGATCGACGAGATATATATCAAGGTCATTCAGTGCACCGGCAGAGTTACCCAGTGAGTAAAAATCATCATCCCATTGCAGGGCAATCGTATAAGAACCTTTCGGTAAGTAAATATTCTGATAAACACTGCCGTTTTCGAATTGATGGGCAACACCAATGTAATCAGGAGGGGCAGGAACAGCATTGAAAATTCCTTCGTAGGATTTATTTCCAAAATTTCCGGCAGAAGTGAAATAGCTTACTCCTGAAGAAGTAACATCCTGTACAGCATTGGCAATAACTCCATCTTTAAAGAATGGTTCTGTGATGTAAGTAATGTCATCTACAATAACATCGCAACCCAGGTCACGAAGCTCCCTGATGCCGTCTGCAAAATTACCCGCACTGATAAATCCTGACTTGAAATACAAGCTGGCTTTAGGTGCTACATCGTGTATTATCTGCAACATGGCCCGGCCTTCATCAGAGCCTTTTCCATATTC
>CAZTKV010000155.1:2271-6394 GCA_964614285.1 uncultured Chitinophaga sp.
ACAGCATACCTGTAAATGCCGGCTGCCAAATTTGTTGTATCCGTACCATTATAGGGCGGCGTATTCAGAAATGTATAGGGAGCGGTACCATTTGTAACGATCAGGTTTACATTACCTGTTAATTGACCACTTTCAGTACAAACAATGAGTGAGTCTTGTGAGGTCGTTGTTAGCACCAGGTTACAACATTCTGTTCCTGTCACTACACCACCTTGTGCTACCCAGTTAGAACCGGTACCGGTAAGGGCAAAATTCTTAAGAGTAGCATTCCTTCCATTACTGCTGGCATCAGTTAATATTGTATCGGAAGGGTTAGCAGCATTTGCATTACCCTGGTTAAAATTGTAAACAGCTACTAAGTTCTGTCTTGCATAAGTGATCTCGCAATTCAGGTTTTTTTGTAGTTCTGCTGAATCTAAAGCTCTTCCCCAAACTCTTACTTCATCTATACTTCCATTAAATAATTCAGAATTGCCGCTCCATTGAGATCCGATGTAAAAAGTAGCAACCGGGTTGGTGGGAGGCGAGCTGCCCGGATTGGGGATAGCATATCCGGCGGTTGCCCTCAAAATACCATCCAGGTAGAAATAAGTATTGCTATCTGTACGTACAACGGCATAATTATGCCATTCCGTATCTGTTGGCCAGGGAACACCGGTAGCATACCAGCTATCACCTATGCGGATCGTATCATTGTAATATTGTCCAATATAAAATTGTCTTCCCTGCGCAACGATGTTTCTCAGTACGCCAGGTTGAAAAGCATCTTGTTTTGCCCAGACTGAAACGGTGTAAGCCCCGGTGGTTGGAATCAATTCTACCTGGCCTTCTACCGCATCATCGATACCATCAAAATTCAGTGCCGCAGCAGGACCAGTAACAGCTAATTCTCCGACTATGAAATCGCTGAAAGAAGTAACTCCGTTTAATTGTATAGCAGTTGGCAACACAGTCAAGACTACAGGATATGTCCATTCAGGCGTATTAAACTTGCCTGCTTTAAAGTTCAAAAAATTCGATCCTGCATCTACTTCGCTTAAATCCCAGTTTAAACCAGGGGATGCATTGGAAAATGATATTCCGGTATTAGTAAATGTCCAGTAGCGGTTAACACTTTTTGAAGCAACAATTTGTGAAGTACCGATATTCGGATGATCTCCGCTGGTAGTGGAAACGATTACACCGCCTGTTCCTGATACCCCGGTTAAAGAAAGGAATACCGGCCTGTACCCGCTGGCATCACCAATCCGGTAATCTTTTGTACTGCTACCGTTTGGAAAATTCATTTGCAGGTTTCCGTTTACATACCATTCAGTGATACCATCACCCGGAATGTTTTGAATGGAACCTGTTTCAGCAATGATAAGTTTATTGGCACCAGTAACAATATTTCTTGATTGAAAGGTTAGTATACCAGTTATCGTTTGGTCTCCTCCTAAAATAAGGTCCTGAGCAGGGAAGAATGTTGCCATTAACATGTTGGAAATACTGCCTGTTCCATTTAATGTTATTTGCCCGGGATCCGGAGCCATCCTTAAATTACCCAGGTTAATCGTACCATTATTGGTTAATGTTGGGGCCCTGTAGGATATGGTAGTACCAGGACCATTTATAAGTGCTCCACTATTTACTACCATTGATGGTCCTGAAGGAACACCCCAGACAACTGCACTGAAGCCCGAAAGTTCAAGATCAGTTCCCGGCCCATTATTAATAGTGAATGTGCCAGGTACGGTAGGCTGTATAGTAGCGCCATTTTCCACTACCGTTTGGTCTATCGTCAGGTTGCTATTGATAGTTATATAATGCGGGCTTCTTATAGTAATGGTACTATCGGTATACGATGGAGCAACTGTTGCGGGCACCCAACTGGCACCATTAAAAGTTTCCCATGTCGAGGGGGATTCCCAGTTGCCCGTGGCAACGGTTCTGTATTCCAGGGTCGGAATTGGTAATAATTCTCCTACTACATAATTTCCCGAACTTGCATTTGATATTCCGGTCAACTGTATGGATGTGGCTGTGGGGCTGTTTGTAGCGGGATAACTCCAGGTACCTCCCCATCTTCCTACTTTCAACTGCGAAGTATTAACCCCCGGATCAAGAGCAGACGCAGGCCAGTTTAAAGTAATGGTTGCATTATTAAAAGTCATTGAATCTGCGGAAACTAACCACCATCGATTTACATCTTTTGTAGTGTCGATCCCAGATGAACCTATATTTGGGAATGTGAGGGATGAGATAGCAACCCTGACACCGGCATTGGGGAAACCGAATGTCTTATTTAAGGTAATGGTGATAGGAGTGTAGTTGTTTAAATTATCCCCCAGCCGGAAAGTTTTTGTACTGACGCCAAGAGGGAAATTCATTTCCAAATTTCCTTTTACAAATAAATCACTGGCTGAATTATTCTGAACTGTTGCAGTTTCAGCTATTATTAATTTGTTGTTCCCGGTCGAAATATTTCCATAATTGAAGTTTAATAATTCAGTTATGGTTTGATTACCGCTGATGAGGCTGATCTCCTGGCTACCACCAAATTTAAAAGTAATAAGAGTGCCTATTGAACCAGTACCACTAAGATCACCATCGCTCATTAAAATGCTATAAATGGTCCCATTATTTGTAAGGGTGCTGCCTCCGAAACTGACATAAGAAGAAGGGGATGCTGGTCCGTCAATATTAGCACCTGCAGAAACTGTTAAATTCGGAACCCCTGTATTAAAACTAAATGATCCATTGTTGTATACATCTGTTCCTGCACCATTATTAATCGTTACGGTACCGGAGAAAGCAATCAACGTTGCATTTGTTTGAATAACCACCTGGTCGATCGTAATATCTGAAGTAATATTAACCTGGTCTCCATCTAATATAGTGATAACACCATCTGAAGAAGAGGGGGCATAAGTTGAGGTAACCCATCCCGCAGATGCACCACCATATCTTTCCCAAATAGATGCGTCTGTCCACGACCCGCCGCCACTGCCATCGGTTCGAAAGTCTCCGGCAGATTGCGCATTTGCCTGCATACTGTTCAGTAAACAAAAGCATGCAAATAAAACAGGAATTAAAAACCGGGAGTTACTGCTTTTAGCCGGAAATATTCCGGTGAGTAATTGCCTGAACGAGGTAAAAATTGTAGACAAGGTCTAAGCATTTAGTTGGTTAAAAAAAATTCGAAACAGAATTGCTGCTTAGATTTTAAAGGGATGGATTCAGACGTAATGTATTATGGATTAAAGTTTACTTCAATCCATTTTCTTTCTATTCTATTATTAAAATTGTATTACGCTAACGAATCAGTGCAGGATCAGTTGGATATCTTAAAACTAAGTGTTTTTGCTTAAACCAAAAAATAATAATTAAAGGTTCTTATTACTGATTTACTAAATATTAATATTAGCGGTATAGTGGATCTACGTATAATTTAGAAGTTCAAATCAACGTGATGGTTTTTATTCAACAAAATGCCAGCATACACCGGCTATGTCAATAATGTTTACTTCTTTGCCATAGGGTTGTTGTGTTACTTGCCCGATGCGAATCCCAAATTTTTCAGGCAGTTTTTTTTCCAGCAGTTCATTTCTGAATACAGCAATATCATCCACTTTTACACTCAGCATAAAGTTTTCGGCAAATGCCTTATCATCGTAGTGTTGTAAAATAAAAGAACAACCATCTTTTTCAAAACCGGCATAGCCCCCTGCATCCCAGGTAATATTGAAACCCAGTTCCCGGAACAATGATTTTGATTTTTCAAAATCTTTACCGGAAGGAACAAAGGGTTCGAGTGATAGAAATTTCATGCTGTTGGTTTTTGTTCTGAATAAAAATACAATATTATCATAGAGGGCTTGCTCTTTAACTTCCTTCTTTAATAAATAAAGGACTTGTGGCAGTTAAACTATAAATGGGTGTGAATTTATTTGTGAATAACTGCACCAAAAATCCTCTTTCAAATCCATCTCATCACCTTACATTTGCACAATTTGTTTATAATGCTCAATTCTCCCATTCCCGCGGTATTATTATTAGCTGACGGTACTGTTCACCAAGGTCAGGCTTTTGGTGCTATCGGCACCACCACCGGTGAAATATGTTTCAATACCGGCATGACCGG
>CAZTKV010000156.1:0-1502 GCA_964614285.1 uncultured Chitinophaga sp.
GGGGCTCCTTTTATCAATCACCAGGTATTGAGTGAAAAAGGATTTATTGCAGACGAAATTAAAAGACTGGATGCCGCTGCTGCCACAGCCTTTGAAATCGGATTTATTTTCAACAAATATACATTGGGTGAAGAATGCCTGCAACGGTTGGGCTTCACACCTGAGCAGTATAATAATTTTGAATGGAGCCTCCTGGAAGCTCTTGGATTCACTGACGAGCAGATCGAAGCCGCCAATGATTATGTGTGCGGTACAATGATGCTGGAAGGTGCGCCGGGACTGAAGGAAGAACACCTGCCCGTTTTTGACTGTGCCAACAAGTGCGGACAAAAAGGCCAACGCTATATCCATGCACATGGCCATATCCGCATGATGGGAGCCACTCAGCCATTTATAAGTGGTGCCATCTCCAAAACTATCAACCTGCCCCATGAAGCTAAAGTGGAAGAGATTGCTGATGCGTATTACCTGAGCTGGAAATTAGGGTTGAAAGCAAATGCCCTGTATCGTGATGGTTCTAAACTGTCACAGCCACTCAGTAATAAATCTGATAAGAAAAAGAAAACAGAAGCAGTTGCTGAGGAAGAGAAAACACAGGTAGTGGAGCAGGCAATGGAATCTAACATCGTTGATCTTGGTAAACTAACTGTTGAAGAACTGCTGGAGGAAGTACAAAAAAGAGTACAGGCTTCTCCTGATACAAAATTGAAAAGAAAACTGGCCAGCATTGTAGAGCGCCGCACTTTACCGGCAAAACGCAGGGGCTTTACACAAAAAGCTAAGATCAGTGGCCAGGCTGTATTCCTTCGCACAGGAGAGTATGCAGATGGTACATTAGGTGAAATATTTGTGGACATGGCAAAAGAAGGCGCTACGATGCGTAGTATGATGAACTGTTTTGCTATCTCCGTTTCTATAGGCTTGCAATATGGCGTGCCGCTGGAAGAATTTGTTGACAAATTTGCTTTCACCCGGTTTGATCCATCAGGTTTTGTAGAGCATCCAAATATTAAAACGACCACTTCCATTGTTGATTTTATCTTCCGTGTATTGGGATATGAATACCTTGGACGTACAGACCTGGTGCATGTACTTGACAAACCGGAAGTGCTGAATACAGGAGGTGATGATTGGGATGAAGTACCTTCTAATCCATTAGAATATGCAAAAGATCCTGAGTTATCAAGTGTTCGTGTTACCCCTTCATCAGGCACAGTAGCTCCGCAGCCGGTAAGGAACCAACGGGCGGCTCAGCCAATCAAATCGGAATCGAGCATGGATGCCATGAATGCAGTAGCCAAGAATATGCAGAGCGATGCACCGGCCTGTAATGTGTGCGGCAATATCATGATGCGCAGCGGCGCCTGCTACAAATGCCTGAACTGCGGTAACCAGGGCGGTTGCGGCTGATAAAATAACAAGGACGGAAAACCAAATAGTGTACCCATTAATTCTACATCCCGCCTCGTTTTCTAATGAAGCGGGATGTTCTTTTTATTACC
>CAZTKV010000156.1:1602-4774 GCA_964614285.1 uncultured Chitinophaga sp.
ACCAAACGCCTTAGGAAGCAAATGCGTGATAACCCGGAAGATGATCTGCGCAGAGCTATTGCACAGGAAATGGTTTATGTAACAAATAAGTTAACTATTTCAATAGTATTGGAAACAAACGGAGACTCTTTAAAAATTACAGAAGTAAACTGGAGTAATATCCCTTTACCGGTAAATGATTATAAAAGAAATATATACACCGGAAGGGTTAATAATATTGGTAAGAAAGACTTGCCAACTTCTCTTAAAGAAAGCATCTATCATATTACAGGATTGATACTTTCTTCACGACAACTTGAGTAAAATTTACAGTTTCGGTCCAGTAATATTTGCAAAATCATTTCGTGTATTTCAGTAGTGATTCCCTGCTGTTTTTAATTCTCCGGCTATTATTTTCACGGCTTAATTGGTAACTATGAGAATCAGAATCCTTTTCCTCCTTTTGATCGGAAGTATCGTATTCCAGGCTTGCAGCCGTGCTATGACACCCTATGAAGCAGCCAACCATCCGCGGGGAAAAAAATGCGCCACTATTAAATAAGCTGTTTTCTTTTTTGAATGAGGATGGTTTTTGAAGAGAATATTATTCTCCTCCAAATACATTATTAACGGCGCCTTCCAGCATCGGAAATTTTTCCACTACAAAATTCTTGATGGTCTTAATCGCCTGTTTTGCCTGTTCATCGGTGAGGCCTGCTTCTGTCTTTAGTTTTTCTATTAGTTCCTGCATAACGAAAGTTTGATGTTTTTAGTTTGAGGTTTGAAGTTAGGAAAAGAAAAATGCCGGTACTTCGGCAGGCTCAGTATTCCGGCAGTAATGATTTTATATGCTCCCCTTTGGGACTGGAGGGTTAAGCCACTTTAAGCAAACTCAGTTTGCTCTTATCAAAGTTTCTCTTCGCATATTCAAGGTCCAGTGTAAACTGTGTTTCTTTGGATGAAGGCAACTCATACATAGCATCAGTCAGAATACCCTCACAAATACTTCTGAGTCCCCGGGCACCTAATTTATACTCCATGGCTTTTTCTACCATAAAGTCGAGTACATCATCTTCAATGATCAGCTCGATGCCTTCCAGCTCAAAAAGCTTTGTATATTGTTTTATCAAAGCATTCTTTGGCTCGGTAAGAATAGCTCTCAGGGTTGTTGCATCCAATGGTTCCAGATGTGTAACTACCGGCAAGCGGCCTAACAACTCTGGGATCAGGCCAAAACTCTTCAGGTCTGTAGCATTTACATAGCTCAGCAGGTTTTTCTTCATATTATCCTGCAGCTCCTTGTCTACATTGAAGCCGATCGTATTTGTTTGAACCCGGCGGGCAATGATCTTATCAATACCATCAAATGCCCCTCCGCAGATAAAGAGGATATTCTGGGTGTTGATCTTGATGAGTTTTTGTTCCGGATGTTTTCTGCCTCCCTGCGGCGGAACCAGTACATCAGTTCCTTCCAGGAGTTTTAACATTCCCTGCTGCACACCCTCACCACTTACGTCACGGGTAATAGAAGGATTATCTCCTTTGCGGGCAATTTTATCTATCTCATCTATATATACAATGCCCCGCTCAGCAGCGGCCACATCGTAATTACAAACTTGTAAGAGTCTCGTTAAAATACTTTCCACATCTTCACCTACATAACCTGCCTCTGTAAATACAGTAGCATCAACGATGGCAAAAGGAACATTAAGCATGCGGGCAATACTTTTTGCCAGTAATGTTTTACCGGTTCCCGTTTCACCCACCATTACAATATTGCTTTTTTCTATTTCAACTTCATTGCCGGTATTCAGGTCAGAAGTTTTTTGCTGAAGTCTTTTGTAGTGATTATATACGGCTACTGCCAATACTTTTTTTGCTTCGTCCTGGCCTATGGCATATTCATCAAGAAATTTTTTGATCTCGATGGGTTTCTTTACCGTGAGTTTGAAAGAGGTGGTAGTTCTGTCGTCTTTAACTGCCAGTTCCTGATCAATGATCTCCCGTGCATGTTCAACACAGTTTTCACAGATATGCCCTTCCTGGCCTGCAATAAGGATTTTAACTTCATCGCGGCTCCGGCCACAGAAGGAACAATGTAATGGGTTTTTTGCCATAATTTCTTAACCTTAACTTAACCTGAATCGATCTGACAATTAATTCGTAGCCTACAAAATTATAAAACCACCCGGATTAGGGCGGTTTTATTTATTTTTTAATCTAACTAGTTTGAAAAGAAGGGGTTATAATTTGTCAATTAGCTTATCCGCTATGCCATATTCAATAGCCTGCTTTGCATCCATCCAGTAATCCCTGTCAAAATCCTTCATAACCTGCTCGACAGTTTTACCACAATTTTTTGCCAGGATACCTGCACCAATCTCTTTTACCCTCCTGGTTTGCTCAGCCTGTATCTCCAAATCGGCACTTACACCTTGTATGTATCCGCCCAAAGATGGCTGGTGTATCATAACTTCTCCATGCGGAAAGATATAGCGGCTGCCTTTTTTCCCACCGCTTAATAATATGCTGCCCATAGAGGCTGCCAAGCCCATACAAATGGTACTAACCGGGCTCTTGATCATTTGCATGGTATCATACATTACCATGCCGCTTGTTACTACACCACCAGGACTATTGATGTAGAATTTTATTTCTTCCCCGGGTTTGTCCGCATCAAGGAGCAATAATTTACTTACTACATCCTTGGCACTTTTATCGTCCACTACACCCCAGAGGTAAATAGCTCTCTTTTCAAAGAAATATCTTTCTAATTTTTTACTGAACATACCCAGATCGCTCTTGGTCTGTTCTTCTTTTTCCTCTTCTTCCTCCATTCTCCAGTCGGAGTATATAAATTGTTTGCGGTTCATGTAAGCAATTTAAATAGTTTGTGATTGATTGGTCGTTAATCTTTCTTTTGTTTCCTGGGGTTTATCAGCAATACTTCATCTACCAGTCCATATTCTTTGGCTTCAGCGGCTGTCATCCAGTTGTCCCTGTCAAAATCTTTTTCGATTTGTTCGATAGATTTACCGGTATGTACATTCACTACTTCGTACAGTTCTCTTTTTAATTTACGGATCTCATTCACGGTAATTTCAATATCGCTTGCCTGCCCGCCAATGGCACCACTTGGTTGATGCATCATGATACGGGAATGTTTCAAGGCAGCTCTTTTGCCTTTTGTTCC
>CAZTKV010000156.1:4874-6272 GCA_964614285.1 uncultured Chitinophaga sp.
GTTTGCAGGCGGCTATAAGCATCTTCTACATACTTCCTGTCCTTCATCATCTTTTCAACATAATCTGCCACCCATGGCTGATCATCACTAAGATTAGCGCCACCCATATAGCTGAAGAGTTGTTGTTTGGCAAAAGACCTGATTTCATCCGGACTTACCTGTATAGCGTTATCCTGAACGATCTTGTCAGAGATCAGCGTCCATTTAAGCTGGCTGATGAATTTAGGAAATTCTGCTTCTACTTCTTCATCTGATTTTGGAGTTTCACCTTGTGACTTCACCCATTTTTTCAGAAACCCTTCCGGAAATTTTATTTCGGTATGATCTACCAACTGATGAAATACCTGGTCATGAATCTGGTTTGTAGCCTGTCCGTTCCAATAGGCTTGTATCTCTTCTTTGATTTTGTTGCGGAAATCGTCTTCGGTTTTCACTTCCTGGTTGGGATAAAGCTGGTTGAAGAATTCCTCATTCAATTGTCTTTTCTCCATCAGGCCCACCTTTGTGATCTCAATCTTGAAATATCTTTCTGCAGAAGAAGCATCTTCTTTATTTAATCCAAGGTCGCCAATGATCCACTCTCTTTCCTTTTCGTCAAAAGCATTTTTCAGTTGGACATTCTCGCTATCACCTGCCTTTTTACCCATCCAGTTTTTGCGAAATTTTTCTGCAAAATATTTTACAAGGATAGAGTTATCCTTTTTGATACCAGCTTCCACTTCATTTCCTGAAGCATCTGTTTCCGTGAAAAGTACATTGAGCACATTGTCTTCCGTGGTCACTGTTTCTTCATCCCTCATATTGCCATAGCGATTCTGCAAACGGGTGATCTCGTTCTCCACCATTTCGTCAGTCACTGTTACTACATAGCGGATTGTTTTGGCTTTGGCCAGGTCAGGCAGCTGAAATTCAGGTTTCATGCCGATCTCAAAATGAAAAGTATAATCAGCAGGATTGTTTACATCCAGTTGGCGGAAATCTGATTCCAGTGGAAGAGGTTGTGCAAAAATATCCAGTTTATCATTTTGTAAATAACCGATCAGTTCACGGTCAACAGATTTCAATACTTCATCTGTAAATAAAGAAGGCCCATACATTTTCTTGATCAAACCAAAGGGCACCATTCCTTTTCTGAAGCCGGGGATATTTGCTTTTTTACTGTACTCCTTCAGGGCCTTTTCAAAAGAAGGCAGGTAATCGGTTTTTTCCAGTTTCACTGTCAGCTTTTCATGCAGCAGACCGATGTTTTCTTTAGTTACTGTAGCCATGTTATTTGTTTGAAGTTCGAAATTTGAAGTTTGAGGTTAACAGTGAACTTCAAACTTCAAACCTTGAACTGGTGTTTGTCCGGATGGAGGGACTCGAACCCCCACACCTTACGGCATCAGATCCTAAGTC
>CAZTKV010000157.1:0-6239 GCA_964614285.1 uncultured Chitinophaga sp.
CATTATTACTATCAGTAAGCGAACAGGATATATCGGTCGATGGGATGCAGAGACAGGAGCACCTCTGTTTTTTATGGGCTCTTCAGATGAATCTATAAAAGCGGTGGCTGCCAGTCCCGATGATAAGCGAATAATATCTGTTGCAGAGGATAACCTGAATACGTATGATCTGACATCAGGTAAACTGTTATATAAAACTATCCTTATCAGAAATATTGACTGGCTGACTATTGATACAGCCGACCGGTACGATGGAACGGAAGCAGCCCGTAAACTTCTTTACTTTACCTGTGGTAAAGAGATCATTGAACTTGACCAGGTCAAAGATCAGCTTTGGGTGCCTGATCTGGCAGAACGAATTAATAATGGTGATACGATAAGGTCCAAAGCCCTGAAAGATCTTAACATATGTGATCTTACTCCGCTGGTGTATGATACGATAACAACCGGGGAAGCTTACCAGTTTCACATCATACCCCGGAAAGGCGGACTTGGTGATATAATCCTTGTGGTGAATGGTATTGAAGTAAAACGATATAAACCTGAAGAATTAATAAAGGATGTTAGCCAATACCGGCTCAATGTAAATAAAAGGGATTTGATAGATTACTTTATTCCGGGGCAAGACAACAAAGTGGCCATAAAAGCTCTTACGGCTGATAATGCTATTTCATCACGGGGATTGATTGTAAACGAGGATAAAACAAAGCAATCTGCTATACCGCCTAATCTTTTTGCTGTAATGGTGGGAGTTAGTGATTATAAAGGGGATGAACTTGACCTGAAATATGCTGCAAAAGATGCTACAGATATTTCAAATGCCCTGGCTGCATCGGCTAAAAAACTTTTAAATACAGATGGGAAAGAACATGTATTTATATACAACCTGACCACCGCAAAAGAAAGATACCAGTTGCCGGAGAAGAACAGTATTAAAAAAGTGTTTGAGGAAATAGGAAAGAAAGCAACAGCTAATGATATCTTGCTGATATTTTTTGCAGGACATGGTGTGATGGAAGGAGAAAAAAAGCAATTTTATTTTCTCACGGCGGAAGCATCTAAAACGTCAGCTGCAGGTGCAGTAAGTGAAGTGGGTATCAGCACTGCAGAGCTGACAGACTGGATGAAACCAGCTTCAATTAAAGCCCAAAAAAGGATTTTAATATTTGATGCCTGTAATAGCGGCCAGGCAATTAAAGATTTTGTAAAAATGGGAGCAGATGATCAAAACTACCTTGCAGCCCGGAATGATGATAAGGCACAGCAGGTAAAAGCAATTGATAAGCTCAATGAAAAGTCAGGTTTATTCATTTTGTCTGCTTCTGCCAGTAATCAAAATGCCTATGAGATGGGCAGGTATTCCCAGGGATTGCTTACTTATTCTCTTTTAAAAGCTATCAAACAGCAACCTGATATACTGGAAGAAGGTAAATACCTGAATGTAAGCCGCTGGTTTAATGCCGCAGAAAAAACAGTAACTGATTTATCAAAGGAAAATGGTTCCCGGCAGGAACCACAGATCGTTACCAATACCAACTTCAACATTGGAATAGTGGATGAAGAGGTGATGGCAAAAATCGTACTACCGCAGGAAAAGCCATTATTTGTGGCCAGCAATTTTCAGAACAGTGATGAAAATATTGCCGATGATGACCTGGAGTTTAGTAAACTAATCAATCTGCAACTGAACGACCTGGCAACGAGAGGGACAGATAGTAAAATTATGTATGTAACAGCTACAACTGCTCCGGATGCCTATTCATTAAGTGGCCGGTATACGATAAAAGGAGACAAAATAATACTAACGGTGAATATTAAGCAACATAAAATTATCAAATCAAAGTTTGAAGTACAGGGTGCAAAAGATAAACTGAATGAACTGGCTGCGGAAGTAACGAATAAGGCCGCAGGAATGGTGAAATAACCAGCAGTACAAAATCAGCTAAAAAAATTATCTGACCAATAAGCCACCAACATTGAGGTAAAACCTGCAAGTAATCCACCGTATATTTCCCGGGCAGTATGATCAGATACTATGAAGCGGGCTGTACAAACCAGGCCTGCGATCAATAATGCGATAGATATGTAAATACCAAAATTCAACTGTTGTGTAAATGCAAGCAGCAGCATAAACATAATCAGTACTCCTGAACCGATAGCATGCAGGCTAATCTTCATCTTAATGTTCATCATTAGTCCAATCCATGAGCTGATAAATACTGCCAGCGCCAGTTGTACAGCAGGTTTGGGATAATCAGGGAGGTTTCTCCATACGTACCAGATCCAGAAATACCAAACACCACAAGCAACCAATGGTATGATACGATCTTTTTGTTTTTCCAGGTGGAACGATTCAATGAATTTTAAAGCCCGCAACAGCAAAACAGTAACCAGTGGAAAAAAAGTAAACATGGCAAATGCCTGGGCCATGACGAGAATTTTTTCCTTTGGAGTAAACCCGGCAAACAGGTAAGGATGTTCATATACCATGAACCAAACTGCATACAATGGAATAAAAACCGGATGAAAAAGATATGAAATAACTTTTGCTAAGACCACCGTCCCCGAAAAATGACCGTCAGTAATTTTCAGTTTTTTTTTATCGTTCATCATCAGTGCAGTAGACATAATTAA
The DNA here is from genome assembly GCA_964614285.1 of uncultured Chitinophaga sp. Lineage (GTDB taxonomy): Bacteria > Bacteroidota > Bacteroidia > Chitinophagales > Chitinophagaceae > JJ008. The sequence continues at coordinate 2,635 of CAZTKV010000157.1, forward strand.
TCGATACTATTATTTGTGCAAAGTAAAGGAATTGATAAAAAGGGTGCGGTTTTTGTATATTTATTTATTCGTCTGCAACCCGTTGAATACTAATCTGACTACAAAAACCTCATTATGAAGAAACTACTGTTTGCCATTACTCTTCTTTTTGTATTGCAGGAAGGCTATTCACAAAAAATTGACAAAGCCAAAATGCAGGCTATGTATGATGCCATTAAAGCAGCAGGTATCCGTCATCCGGATTTTGTAATGGCTCAGTGTATGCAGGAAACAGGTAACCTCAATTGTAAAAAATGCTGCCTTCGCTATCACAACCTTTTTGGATTTTATATTAAAGGGAATAAATGCAAAAAATTCAATTCGGATGACGAGTGTATTGCTTACTATAAGACATGGCAGGATAAGCGATATGACAAATGGAGAAAAAAATACCCCAAGGGGGATTATTATCATTTTCTAAAGCATGTAAAGTACGCTACCGGCGACAAGTATAATAATGAATTAAAACCCAAGGTTGCATGGGTAAAGAAGAATCTGCAGTTATAGACCTATTTCTTCAATCCTTTTATTTTTTCAATATGAAAAGGGGTATGAGCAGCAAAAATATTATTAATGAATAGCAGCTCATTGATTCCTTCTGTTTTCAGCATTTTGACAAAGTCACCAGTATAGTAACGCTGGTCCACCACAATTATCTTTTCGTAGTTATTAATAAGAAATGGAGCAAAGGCATTACCATATGATTCTTTAACGATTGCTATCTTTCTTCCATTCTTATGCATTGTTTCCATTTTTACTATCGGAAGATCACCCTGCAGGAAAATTGAATAGCTGTTTACACCACTGACGCTTTCTGCATACATTTTTGATTTACCCCAGTAGGTAAGGCTGTTATTGCTGCCAATATAAAACCGTACAGAATCACGGAACAAATAGTATTTAACTGAATCCGGATTCTCTTTCAGCTTCGGATCACGGGTAAGCCTGTAGAGAGAACCAAGAAAGGAGGGTTTTACTTTATAGCGGACAGAGTCAAGAGAAACCGGAGTTAATCCGGCAGTCTCACAAAAAGCACGGTATGCATAGTATGCTCCCAGGCTGGTCCAGTGATGATCAGTATTAAAATATATGTACTCTTCCCGGTGTTTCCTTATTTCATCAATAGCCCACACTTTTTTAATATTTGAGTCAAGATTATTATAAATATTCTCAATAGCAGGCCGGTTAGGTTTTTGCAGGTTTTTATATTTCTCAGTAATCTCAAACTCCAGCGCCACCGGTATCACCAGGTTATATACCTGGAGATTGGGCAGGCCAAGCCTGTTGTAAGAGTTGATTACATTGGCATATGCTTTTCCAACTCCAGGCCCGCCACCAAACATTTCAAATCCGCGGTTTTTAAATACAAATAACCTCTTTTTTACCTCACCTATTGCACCATCATCGGGCAACGGGCCTGTATTAACTGTATTTTTTATTGTATCATTCTTTTCATTCGCTTCTGCATCGTTGGCCGGGTCATAAATTTTTATATCACCTGATTCATATCCAAACCTGTTCCGGAAGGAATTAGAAAAGCTGATCCATTTATCCCTTAATGGGAAATTATCCGCATAGTATTGCTCGATATTTTTAAAATACCGGCCGCTCCATAATGCACTGTCTGAGTAGACCGGGAATGTGGCTAATTTCCGGTTCTCCATTACAGATACCGAATCTTTTTTCATCGCCAGTGAAGCGATACCTCCCAAAAACAACAGGCCGCAAAAAACTGCTACATTAACCCGGTGAATTCTTTTATTTGATATGTCGCTCATATATTACTTCAACATGTTTAAACCGGTTAAAACCGGAAATAAATAAATGGGTTATAACTTTTGCCTACCAATTGGGCTATACAAACAAAAAGAAGCGCTACATTAAACCCGACAGTAACAGTATCATACAGGGTAATACGGCCAGCTTTCTTTTCCACCCATGCTATTACCCGGTGATAAACCGGCATACAAAGAGTGATGGCCATTATCAACCAGAATAAATGTGTGGTTAAAGTATTTATTACATCCATATTCCCTTCGGGACCTGCACTGAAAGTGAATAGTTTTTCAACATATGCTATGAGCATGGTAGTATCGGTGAAATAGAAAATAACCCAACCCGGAATAATAACCGCTAATGCATAAAAATGGGCAACAAATGACGGCAGTTTATCAAGAACCTTTTGCAAAAAAGCTTTTTCAAGAGCTATGAAAACGAAAAAGTATAAGCCCCAGAAAATAAAATTCCAGCTGGGACCATGCCAGAGTCCGGTGAGAAACCATACTACAAAGAGATTGAAATACACTCTTTTTTTATTGCCTCCTAACGGGATATAGACATAATCCCTGAAAATACTCCCAAGCGAGATATGCCATCTTCGCCAGAATTCACTGATGGATTTCGAAATGTAAGGGTAATTAAAGTTTTCGCGGAAATGAAAGCCAAACATTCTTCCCAGGCCTATGGCCATATCTGAGTAACCTGAAAAATCAAAGTAGATCTGCAGCGCAAACATAGTGAGCCCCACCCATGCTTCAAAGCTTGATAAAGACGAAAGTTCTGTAAGGGTAAGGGGATCACTATTATCACCCATATATTTTTTAACCAACTCGGCAGCAACGTTGGCAATAATTACTTTTTTAAACAAGCCAATACAAAAACGGGAGAGACCCAGGCTAAAATCCTTCAGGTTTTCTTTTCTTCCGTATATCTCTGTTTCTACATGCGCATACCGGATAATAGGCCCTGCTACTAAAGAAGAATACAATGAGACATACATTAAAAAATTCGGAAATGACTTTTGTGCTTTAATATCTCCCCGGTAAACATCGACTACATAGGAAATAGTATGAAAAGTGTAAAAAGAAATTCCGATCGGCAATGCATAGCCGGGTGCAGTAAACGAAGTGCCTAAAACAGAATTGACCGTATCAACAATAAAGACATCATATTTAAAAGTTGCCAGCAACCCGAGGTTAAATAGCAATGTAATGACTACTCCCACCTTTGCCCATTTGGTGCCCCGGTGCTTTTGAATAAAAAGGGCATTGCCCCAGTCTACCATGGAAGAAAGTATCATCAGTGAAATCCAGATAGGCTCACCCCAACCGTAAAAGAACAGCGAAAAAACAATGAGAACCCAATTTCTCCAGGTGGCATTTTTAGTGCTGTAGTAAAGCAGCAGGTTCAATGGCAGAAAAAGGAACAGGAAGATAAGGCTTGCGAAAACCATATTCAGGGGGTTGAGGAATAATTAGCTGTGTAAAATACTGTTTTGGTTAGTTATTTAATAGCGGATAAACAGGTTTTTTTGAAAATACCCTGAAGGGGGTATCAGGTAGGTTTATTGGCAGTGTATATGTACCTTCATTCTTTAAATAGTTTTACATGCAATTAACTGCAAAACTTATTCAATTATTGCCTTTGCAGACCGGAACTGGTAAAAACGGGCAATGGAAAAAGCAGGACATCATAGTAGAAACGGAAGGCCAATACTCCAAGAAAGTTTGTATTTCCATCTGGGGAGATAAGATCAATGAATCGATGCTAAAAGTGGGAAGCATGCT
>CAZTKV010000158.1:0-3707 GCA_964614285.1 uncultured Chitinophaga sp.
TCCTTTGCATTACCCAGCAACACAATATCATACTTATTGATCAGGAAATCAGCACCGGGCTCTTTCAGTGTATACAGGTTGATCTGGCTATACACCCCATCCAGTGATACAAATATCTTCTTCTTACCTTTTACCAATGTCTCAAATGGCTCCCAGTAGTAGGAGTAGGATTTCTCATCACTTATTTTATTCTTCATCGACAGCCGGTAAGCCTTGGAATGTTTGCCTTCGAGGTCAGTGCCATTTGACAATAACACAATTTGCGGCTCAGGTTTTTCTTTAGTCACTACCAATGCAACATACCGGCAGGAGTCAGTAAGCACCTGGTCATAATTTCTTATCCTTATTATTTCAATCAGTGCTTCCTCCGGTTTCAGCCTGCTTCTTATTTCGTCATAAGTGATCTTACTGGTAAAGTAGAATTGTGAAAATTCTTTTGAGTTCTCTGAAAGTCTTTTCTCCATTGAATTGGCAACTGCCTGCAATGAATCAAGATTAATACTTTGTTCCTTTAACTCTTCTTTCGAATAAGCATATAAAGTTGTCAATTGCTCCTTCAGATCGATCCAGCTTATATAATCATTTACCAACTGCTCATTACCGCTTTTTAAAATGCTTTCACTTACTTTTCTTACAGAACTAAGCAACAGTCCTTTGGTAGCCAGTCTGTATTCGAACAGGTCGGTAATTATTTTTTTATCTGTTGCAGCTGCTTCCAGAGAAAAATTATAAAACCGCTGGAAACGCATTGAAAGGATATCCCAGTATTTTGCTTTCTCTGCTTCACTCATCGGCGGAAAATACCGGTTGATAAATTCCAGCGATTTCTCCATCACTTCCCTGTATAACGGGTAGGCCTTAGTATATTCTTTTTTCTTCCACCATAAAATGGCAAGGTCTTCCTTCGACTGGACATACAAAGGATGATCTGCTCCCAATGTCTGTTCCCTGTTTTGCAATACTCCTTCCAGCATTGGTGTTGCTTCTGCATAACGGCCTTTGTAACGCAAAAAATTTCCCAGGTCGCTGACCACTTTTGCATAAGCCGGGCTTGTTTCACCTATTGCTGTTTTATAGATATAAGCCGATCTTTTCAAAAGATCTTCCACCTGGTCATCCTTTTTCATAACGAGATATAAAATGGCCAGGTTATTCATCATATTGGCATACTCCGGTTTGCCCTTTTCCAGTCTTCTTTCCAATCCCTGGTATATTCTTTCTGCTTCAGCATGCTTACCCATTTGCTGGTATAACAATGCCAGGTTAGAAAAAAATTTCAGGTGATTCTTTGCTTTTGATACTTCCAACTGCCCGGCCAGTCGCAGTGCATCCTCCAGCAGTTTTGCCCCTTGCTCATAGCGGCCCATCGATTGATAAAGAATCGCTTTGTTGTTTAAGACAATAGCATAAGGCATCGCTTCTTTCAGATTATTGGCTGCAATGATTGAAAGTGCCGATTCAAATTCTTTCTCTGATTCATTGTACTGGCCGAGATTATAATGCAGCACTGCATAATTATTCAATGCAGCTGCCACACTCATATTCTCCTTACCCATTTTCTCCTGTCGCATCTGCAGGGCATCAGCAGTAAATTTTTCTGCCTGGGCGAAACGTCCCATTGCTGTGTATAATAATCCGTGACCGGAGATAGTTTTGAGATATCCCATATCACTGGTGAGATATCCTTTTTCAAAATAATTTTTGGCAGCGTTCAATCTTTTCTCCGCATACACATATTTTCCTGTGGCATACGCTGATTGCCCCAGTTGCAGGTTCAATCTTGCATTCTCCTCATCAGTAAGATCAGCATCTTTGATCAATGAATTAGCTATACCAGCCAGGCGGATAAATTTAGCACCAAACTCACCTTTACCTCTTCCCCCGAACACACCGGCATTATCACTCAGCAGGATGGCATAATCAAGATCGGTGGAATCGAACTGCGCATTAAAATCATCCAACTCCTTATGAGCTGCTTCTCTTGCTTTGTTTTTCGCACTGTATTTAGCGTTGCTTACTTCCGCCCTGGCTTTACCTTCAGCCCTGTTCTTTAACTTATTCAGAATCTGTGCAGGTAATTGCAAAGAAAAAAAGACCAATAAAAATCCAAATAGAATTTTCATGACTGGCGGTTTGATATGCTGGTGATAAGATTCTTGCTTTAAGGTACGGATATTTCAGTATTCAAAAATACCGTCCTGCCTCATATCCTTTCTGGCTGCAACTCATCCACACTATTTAACATTGGTAATATTCAGCAACTTACTTTGAATTAACTGGTTAGTTTGGCAGTATAAAACACAGGTTATGAAAAAGATACTGACTGTATTATTGACTGCTGCATTCTTTATTCCTGCCCTTGCACAAATACCTCTGACTGTTTTGCCGAGCGGGGGCAACAAAAAAGCATCTGTAACGGAGCGGGTGGGGTTAACCGATGTCACCATCCGCTATGACCGGCCGGGTGTAAAAGGCCGTGAAGGAAAAATATGGGGACAACTGGTACCCGTTGGTTTTACTGACCCGGGGTTTGGCAGCAGCAAATCAGCTCCGTGGAGAGCAGGAGCCAATGAAAACACGACTATAGAATTTACCACAGATGTGAAAATACAGGGACAGTCATTACCCGCCGGCAAGTATGGGTTTTTCATAGCGTATGAGCCTGATGAAAGTACACTGATATTCTCGAGGCATTCCGGCTCCTGGGGACATTATTATTATAACGAAAAAGAAGATGCCCTGCGGGTGAAAGTAAAACCTCAGCCACTTGATAGATCAGTTGAATGGCTGAAGTATGAATTCAGTGATCAAACAGAAAATTCAGCTACCATTTCATTACAGTGGGAGAAATTATCCATTGGTTTCAAAATAGAAGTAGACTATATAAAAACACAGATCGAGTCCTTTCGTAATGAATTAAGAACAGAAAAAGGTTTTATCTGGCAGAGCTGGGACCAGGCAGCCGGCTGGTGTGTGGAGCGAAATGTGAACCTGGAGGAAGCACTTCGGTGGACTGATTCTTCTACCAATAATTTCGGTGGCGAAAAGAGTTTCACTGCCTGGAGTACCCGGTCACAGGTATTGCAAAAGCTGGGCAGAAAAGAAGAAGCGAATGCAGCAATGAAGAAAGCCCTGCCATTGGGATCCATGAACGAGATTCATCAATTTGGCAGGCAATTATTGGGGCAAAAGAGTTATAAAGAAGCTTTTGATGTTTTTAAAATGAACTATGATAAGAACCCTGACCAATACACCACACTGATGGGATTGACAAGAGGTTATTCCGGCCTCGGAGATTTTAAAAATGCCTTGAAATATGCTAATATGGCAATGAATAAAGCACCGGATGAAGCCAATAAAAAATATGTGCAGGGGCTTGTTGATAAACTGAAAGAAGGGAAAGATATAAACTGACAATAAAAAACCGGGATCTTTTGATCCCGGTTTCATTTAAAGAAAATCGATTTTTAGTTACAACCTAATATTTCACATAGTTTTGCTTCAAGTGCCGGACCTCTCAGGTTTTTGGCAATAATTTTACCATTCGGATCCACTAAGATATTCTGGGGGATACCTTGTATTTTATACATCTTGGCCACCTCATTATCCCAGAACTTAAGATCACTTACATGTGTCCAGGTGAGTTTATCTTCTTTGATAGCATCCAGCCATTTTTTCTTTTGCCCGGGTCTGTCCAATGATACTCC
>CAZTKV010000158.1:3807-6178 GCA_964614285.1 uncultured Chitinophaga sp.
GCCCCTTTCAGCACAAATTTTGTTTTTTCCAGTTTGGCAGAAGTGAGTTCGGTATTCTCCCCGTTTTTTATCAGCCGGATTTCTGTTCCATCAGGATATCCATCCAGCTTGCCATCGATACTAAAACCTGGTGATTGGGCTTGTACTACCACAAATAAGGGTGCAGAGAATAAGAGAAAAAGAATTTTTTTCATAATTGGTAATTAGTTTTCATAAACGATACTGGTATGAAAATAGTTTACAAATTTAAAGAATGATACCGGATGGATAAAACCTTCTCAGCCCAATATGGACGAAAGGAAGGATTTTGTGGATGCATTAACATCGGTGCTGTTTTCCAATGCTTTAATATAGGCGCTGCCGATAATGGCCCCGCTGGTCAGCTGACAAACGGCATCAAACGATGCCTTATCCTTTATACCAAAGCCAACCAATACCGGATTTTTAAGGTTCAGGCTTTTCAACTTTGATAAGTATTCCGTTGATGCAGCAGTACTTTTTTCACCGCCAGTAGTGCTGGAGGAAGAAACAGCATACAGGAAACCGCTGCTCAGGCTATCCAGTTTTTTAATTCTTTCTTCTGATGTTTCAGGAGTGACGAGGAAGATAAAATCAAGATTATACTTTTTTATGATTGCCCCGTACTCGTTTTCAAATTCATATTCCGGCAGGTCGGGTAAGATCAATCCATCGATACCCACTGCTGCTGCATCGGCACAAAATTTTTCAAAGTCGTATTGCAAAACAGAATTCATATAGCCCATCAATACAACCGGAACGGAAATTTCTTTCCTGAAATCTTTTAATTGTTCAAACAGTATTTTTATCGTCATGCCATTTGCCAGTGCGATGGAACTGCTTTGTTGTATCACCGGACCATCAGCCAGCGGATCACTGAATGGCATACCGAGTTCGATAATATCTGCACCATGCTCCTGGAGTGCTTTCATTACTTCAATAGTTGAATGCAAACGGGGATAGCCTGCGGTGCAGTAAACGTTGATAATGCGATTGGCCTTCTTTTTAAATAATTCTTGTACCCTTTTCATTCAACATTCGTCACCTGCCTACCGGCAGGCAGGTTTAACATTCAACATTATTTTTCCATCTCTTTCATATAGGTGGCCAGATCCTTATCCCCTCTCCCACTCAAACAAACCACCACAACGGCATTTTTATTAAAGTTGATCATCTTCAATGCATGTAAAGCATGTGCTGACTCCAGTGCAGGAATGATCCCCTCCATTTTCGCCAGTTCAAAAGCTGCATTTAATGCTTTCTTATCAGTAGCACTCATGAACGTAGCCCGGCCGCTTTCCAACAAATGTGCATGCAGCGGGCCGATACCGGGATAATCTAAACCAGCAGAGATACTATGCGGTTCTACTACCTGGCCATCTTCTGTTTGCATCAGCAAACTTTTGCTGCCATGTAAAATGCCCGGAGTACCAAGTTGTGTTGTAGCCGCACTCTTCCCGCTGTTAATACCTTCACCGGCAGCTTCAACGGCAATCAACTGCACCGAAGGTTCATCTAAAAAATGATAGAATGCACCGGCAGCATTACTGCCACCACCCACACAGGCAATAACATAGTTGGGTAATTCGCTGCCCGTTTTTTCCAGCAATTGTTTCCGCATCTCTTCACTGATCACACTCTGGAATCTCGCCACCATATCCGGGTAAGGATGCGGACCCACCACGCTACCAATTATATAATGCGTATCATCCGGATGATTGATCCAGTCCCGGATTGCTTCATTGGTTGCATCTTTTAAAGTCTTGCTGCCGCTGGTCGCTGGTATCACCGTAGCTCCGAGCATTTTCATCCTGGCCACATTCGGTGCCTGCCGCTCAATATCTTTTTCACCCATATACACAATACACTCCACCCCTTTCAAAGCACACACTGTAGCCGTTGCCACTCCATGCTGACCAGCACCTGTCTCTGCAATAATTCTTTTCTTGCCCAGTTTCTGTGCTAATAAAATTTGCCCGATCGTATTATTGATCTTATGAGCACCAGTATGGCAAAGATCTTCCCGTTTCAGGTAGATATTAGCTTTATACCGGTTACTCAACCGTTCAGCAAAATAGAGCGGCGTTGGCCGGCCCACATAATCCCGCAATAATTGCTGAAACTCTTTTTGAAAATCTTCTTCATAGATGATCTCCAGGTATTTTACCCGTAGTGCTGAGACATTGCGGTGCAGCATCTCGGGAATGTAGGCTCCGCCAAAGGAACCATAATAACCGTGTTCATTAGGGTTTTGATATGTCGTTGTTTCTTTCATTTATTTTCCTGATAGTTCTCCCAATAATATAAATACCTGCAAATACCAATATAGCCAGTCCAACAAATTTTGCAATCT
>CAZTKV010000159.1:0-6070 GCA_964614285.1 uncultured Chitinophaga sp.
GGAGCGCCGAAGAAAAGAGTAATGCAATTGATAGAACAGTATGAAAAAACCAGGAGGGGAATCTTTTCCGGTGCAGTAGGGTATATTTCACCCGGTGGTGATTTTGATTTTAATGTAGTGATAAGAAGCATCATGTATAATGCAACTGCAAAATATCTTTCATTTGAGGCTGGTTCCGGCATTACTTATTACAGTGATCCCGAACTGGAATGGGAAGAATGTTTGCTGAAAGCCGCTGCCATTAAAAATGTTCTTGCGGAGAAGTAGTTCTGATAATCGTTTATTGTGTATTGCCTGGCTTCAATAGTAATTGCATACTCTCATCAAGTATCTGGTATCTTTTTGAGATGAACAAATTCATTTGTTGCGTTGGAAGACGAAGTTCATAAGAGCCATTAAGGGCTATCGTATCATCGAATCCCGGGTTATACCTGTTAAACACTATTGGCTCCATATCAATATATTTAATGATAACTGCAGAATTAAACCGGCCTGTTATTTTATAAGTGGTGCTATTTTTAAGCTCATCTTCTTTTAAGGTGGATGAATTATTCAACATCAGCTCCTTTGTTTCTTCCCTGGTTACCGTTGTTACGCCGCCCTCTCCTTCGAAAACATAGTGAGTGGAAATAAATTTTTTTACATGGTTCATGGATTCGGTAGGCAGGTGGTATTGCAATCTCCAGAAATCACGGCTGCCACTTTTTCTAATGGCTTTATCAACATTTCCGGGTCCGCAGTTGTAGGCAGCTATCACCAGTAGCCAATCCTGGTATTTAAGATACAGGCTGGTCAGCATCCGGGCTGCAGCATGTGTGCTTTTATAGTAATCAAGTCGTTCATCATACCCATTCATTACAATAAGGCCATATTGCCTGGCTGCAGCCGGCATAAAAGCCCAGGGGCCAACTGCCCCGGCCCAGGAAATGGCGTTATACCTTAAGCCCGATTCGATAACGGCCAGGTATTTTAATTCTTTAGGAAGACCATGCTGTGTCAGGATAACATCTATCATGTCAAAATAGGGCTTCGCCCATTTTTTCATATCTCTCAGACCCTTACCATATTTGGCAATATAGCTTTGGACAAAGCTTACGGCCATTGGGTTAAGCCTTGTTCCGGTTACCCCGCCAATAGTGGTTGTTTCAAAAAGGTTGACAAAGCCTTGTTTTGGATCAGTAAGGGTTTGTGGTTTGGGAATTATAGAATCTTTGCGAATTGTGGTATCAATAGCAAATGAAAGCTCAGTGTTGTTTTTTAACTGGGCATTGTTTGCATTGACATTCAATAGCAAACAAAGACAGGTAAATACGGATAATATTTTTTTAATGGTACTCACTTTCTGCTATAAATTGATTTGCTCATACCGCTGATTGGCAGCCAGGTTCAGGGTTTGAGCATTTTAGAAACCCGCAGCAAAGATACCTCATCATAGCGGTTCGCCATAACCTGCAGGCCGAATGGCATACCATTGCTGTGATTAAAAAGTGGAAGTGAAATAGCAGGGCAGCCCGCCAGGTTAGCCATTACTGTATAGATATCAGCGAGATACATTGCAATGGGGTCGTCCATCTTCTCTCCTGTTTTGAAGGCTGTAACAGGGGAGGTGGGCATTATAATAAAATCATAAGATTTGAAGATTTCAGCTATTTTATCACAGAGCAGTTGCCTTACCTTTTGGGCCCGGGTGAAATAGGCATCATAATAACCGGCACTTAATACAAAAGTGCCGAGCATGATACGTCTTTTTACCTCTTTGCCAAATCCCCCGGATCGGGTCAATTTGTAAAATTCAGTCAGATCAATATCTTTTTTCTCTGTCCGGTGTCCATATTTTATGCCATCATATCTTGAAAGATTAGACGATGCTTCGGCCGTAGTGAGCACATAATAGGCAGGAACAACGTAGTCCAAAAGATTAAAATCAACAGCCGCTACTTCATGACCATCTTCTTTCAATTGCCCGAGCTTTTGTTTGATTGAAGAAGAAATTTCCGGATCAATGCTTGGATGATTCAGGGCAGTATCAAAATAGGCAAACCGATAATTATTCTTAACGGAGGTTAGCTGGGTAGAATAAGCAGGAACTTCCTTGTGTGAAACGGTGCTGTCATATTCATCTGCACCAGCCATTACTTCAAGCAGCAGAGCTACATCGGAAATGGTATTACCAAAAATTCCGATCTGATCAAAAGATGAGGCATATGCGATCAAACCATAGCGGGATATCCTGCCATAAGTTGGTTTTAACCCTATGATACCACAAAAATCTGCAGGCTGCCTGACTGATCCGCCGGTGTCACTTCCTAAAGTAGCCATGCAAAGACCAGCCTGCACTGCAACAGCTGAACCGCCGGAAGAACCGCCCGGTACTCTTGTTTCATCCAGCGCATTCAACACTTTGCCATATGCTGAATTTTCATTGGTGGAGCCCATGGCAAATTCATCACAATTGAGATTGCCAATAATAATGGCTTCTTCCGCCAGCAATCGCTCTACTGCTGTAGCTGAATAAATTGAAGTAAAGTTTTTGAGAATTGCAGAGGCAGCAGATATCTTATGATCTTTATAACAGATCACATCTTTTAATCCAATTACTACACCATGAAGTTTACCCGTTGTATCACCAGCCTTTCTTTTCTTATCAAGTTGCTTTGCTGTTTCCAGGGCTTCTTCTTCATATATTTCAACAAAAGCATTCAGTGAATGGCGGGAACGGACCTGTTGCAGATAATATTCAACTGCCTGTAAGCAGGTTACCTTTCCTTCCTGTAATTGGGCATGATATTGCTCAATGGAAGAGAATTCAAACAAAAGCGGTCGCTTTTTTGGTTAGAGAAAATGATGTGTAAGAAATTAAATTATTCCTTAACGGAGTTTTTTACATCGCTGGCACTTTCTTCGATCTCTTTCTTCACATTGCTTTTGGCATCATTGAATTCACGAACACCTTTACCAAGGCCACGCATAAGTTCCGGAATCTTGCGGCCTCCGAATAAAAGCAAAACGATAACCAGGATAATGATTATTTCATTGGTGCCCAGCATACCCAGTAGAGTAGGTTGTATCATAATCTGAAAAAATTAGAAACCAAAGATACTAAGTACTGAAAAATAAAGGAATAATAATTAGTAAAACAGGTGTATAATCAAAAAGCCCCGACGAATAGTCAGGGCTTTTGCAATATATTGAGTAATATTACTTCACTGCTTCGACAACAGCCTGGCGTTTTTCACGGATCCTTGCACTCTTACCACTGCGGCTACGCTGATAGAACAATTTAGCACGGCGAACATGGCCTGTTTTGTTCATCTCAATAGACTCGATATTAGGCGAATAATAAGGGAACACTCTTTCAACTCCAATACCATCAGAAATTTTACGAACAGTGAAGCTGGCTGTATGGCCTGTGCCCTGTTTTTTGATCACATCCCCTTTGAAGGACTGGATCCTTTCTTTATTACCTTCTATGATCTTGTAATTCACGGTAATATTATCTCCTGGCTTAAAAGCCGGAAACTCTTTTTTACCGGATAATTGCTCATGTACATATGCTACAGCGTTCATAATCCTTATTTTTAGGGAGGGCAAAGGTAAGGGGAAATTTGGTAAAAACTAATTAGTTAACTGGTTAATTAGATAAGAAATTCTGATTTTCTCAATTCCTGCCCTAATCAACTAATAGCCAATACCCAATTCACCCTTTATCGGGCTACATTCACTGCTCTTTTTTCCCGGATCACTGTTACTTTTATCTGCCCGGGGAATGTCATTTCTGTCTGTATTTTCTGTGCAATTTCAAAAGAAAGTTTATCTGATTCCTGGTCAGAAACTTTGTCGGCTTCTACAATTACCCTTAATTCACGACCCGCTTGTATCGCATAGGCTTTTTCTACTCCATTGTAAGCCATAGCCAGGTTTTCCAGGTCTTTGATCCGTTGCAGGTATTGCTGCATAATTTCTCTCCTGGCTCCTGGTCTTGCACCACTGATGGCATCGCAGGCCTGAACGATGGGCGAAATAACATACTGCATCTCCATTTCGTCGTGGTGTGCACCAATGGCATTAACTACAGCAGGATTTTCACCATATTTTTCCGCCAGTTTTGCACCCAGCAGGGCATGGCTTAATTCGCTTTCTTCATCCGGCACTTTTCCAATATCATGAAGAAGGCCGGCTCTTTTTGCCAGTTTAGGATTCAAGCCTAATTCTGCAGCCATGGTGGCACACAGGTTAGCTGTCTCCCGGCTATGCATCAGCAGGTTTTGACCGTAAGAAGAACGAAAACGCATCCGTCCTACCATTCTTACCAGTTCTTTATGGAGCCCATGAATACCCAGTTCAATAACGGTTCTTTCTCCAATCTCCATTACCTGCTCTTCAATCTGTTTCTTTGTTTTTTCAACCACCTCTTCAATCCTGGCCGGGTGAATACGACCGTCTGCCACCAGTCTTTGTAAACTGAGGCGGGCTATTTCCCTGCGCAGCGGATCAAAACTTGATAACAGAATTGCTTCGGGGGTATCATCTACTATGAGGTCTACACCTGTAGCTGCTTCAATAGCACGGATATTCCGGCCTTCACGACCGATGATCTGCCCTTTTATCTCATCACTTTCCAGGTTAAAAACAGTGATAGAGTTTTCAATGGCCTGTTCTGCGGCCGTTCTTTGTATTGTTTGTATAACGATTTTCCGGGCTTCTTTTCCGGCTTTTTGTTTGGCGTCCTCAATTATTTCCTGTTGCAAAGCCAGTGCTTTTGAATGGGCTTCGTTTTTAAGACTTTCTATTAACTGGGCTTTTGCATCTTCGGCAGAGAGATTGGATATTTTTTCCAGTCGCCTTATATGTTCCTCCTGGTGTTTTTCCAGTTCTGTTCTTTTGATGTTTACCAGTTCTATCTGGCGGCTGAGATTTTCCTTGATAGCTTCATTTTCTTTTATTTGCTTGTCTAGGTTGCTTTCTTTCTGGTTAATGGATTGTTCTTTCTGGCGGATACGGTTTTCGGTATCGTTTATTTTCTTGTTCTTATCAAGTATCTCCCGGTCATGAGAGGCCTTCATCTGCACAAACTTTTCCTTTGCCTCCAGTTCTTTTTCTTTCCGGATGGTTTCAGCTCTCAGTTCAGCTTCTTTCAGAATTGTTTGCGATTGCAGTTCGGCTTCCTCAATTTGTTTACGGGTGTTTTTGGCAAAAATCAGCTTACCCGCTATGATGCCCACAATAAGGGCAGCAGCGCCTATAATGACGGATAGTATATTCGGATCCATGAATGTTTTTGTTTAATTGTTGCACAATGCTATTTTTTTTAATATAAACTTCATACCTGCATCTGTCAGGATTACAGAAGTTTATGTAATCAGCGAAGATACAAAACCCGGCGTAATGGATGAAATCAGGTATTGCAGTGCCTTTTATACAATTTTTCATGCTTTCAGCCTTTTGGACCGGTGCAGCTTCTTATTTCTGTGAAGAGGACTTATTTTTCATTTAACTGGCTGTCAAGGAGTTTTTCAAGTACACTCAATTTTTCGGCAACATTTTCACTGTCAGCCCCGGCCTTTTTTTCAGCCTGCTGATCAGTAGCATACCAGATCATTACCATGGCAATATAGTCCTGCATGTCCTTGCCGGCAAACAGTGTTTTGAACTCAATAATCTTATCATTGATTGTCTTTAGGGTCTTTCTCACTACTTCTTCATCCTTCGGGTCGATCTTTATCCGGTAGGTTCTGTCTCCTATCAGGGCTGAGATTGCAATTAATTCACTCATAAAGCTTGTATTTTCAAAATTCATTTATTAGCTTAGATGCCTCTTTAAAAGGAATCCATTTACACATTGAAAGCTAGGAAGTTAAGGTCCACACTGTGGGAAACGCTTTTATCAAAAAACGTTTGCCTTTATGTTCGCTACAATCAAGTCATCAAACTTTATTGATGCATTGCAACTGCAACTTACTGCTCCCAAGGGTAACCATCTCCGTGGTGTTTTAAAAGACGATACTGGCTGTATCTGTCGTACCCTTGAAAAAAACATTGCCAAAGAAAAAGAAGAACTCACCTGGGCCGG
>CAZTKV010000160.1:0-6042 GCA_964614285.1 uncultured Chitinophaga sp.
TGACTTGCACGGCAACCATAAATTGCCTGTGCGGCAGCATCCTTGAGCACTTCTATACTTTCAATATCATCAGGTTTTAAATGATTGATGGCTTTATTTTCAACAGGCATTCCATCCACAATTATTAATGGCAGGTTGCCATAATTAAACGATCCCCCACAACGAAGCCTAATCCTGCTGTTTCCAATATCCATTCTCACAATCTGTACATTCAACCCAGTAACCTTCCCTTTCAGCCCTTCTTCTAATGGGGTCGATTCTCTGTCTGTTTTATTAGCTCCCCAACAATTACCGGAGATAACAACTTTGCCTGTATCCGTTGTTTGTGCCAGGCAAAAAGATGAAATGCACAATAAGAAGAGTGTATATATTTTTCTCATACGCTTTATTTTTTCTCACACTCCATCAGGCCAAGTGTGACAGGTTTACTAAAAAGGGGCTGGTAGAAACCAGCCCCGTATCACTAACCGGCTGTTAAATGATTAGTTGTTTTATTTTCGCTTGCTGACAGGCATTGGTTCGCCTTCATCTGTATCAGCATCTTCTTTTGGTTCTGCTTTTCCTTTTGCAAGCATTTGTGCACTTTCCACCAGCCTGATAAATTCAGAACGGTATCCTTCCTCATCATTTCCTTTGGCTTTACGGGCCAGGCTGATGACATCGCTGTAAGATGAATTTGATTTGAATTCAGAATTGCGCAGCAGCATACCAAACTGGGCCACAGATGCTGCAAACCGGAAATTATCTGATGTTTTTGCAACCGGTATCTGTTTATCCTTTACAGGATGTTCGATCAGCTTGCTAACTTCTCCGTCAGGAGCTTTGTAACGAAACTTCACAGTCAATATCTCATCGGTATGTGAAGATTTGCTGAAAGGCGTCACATTTTTCTGGTATTTCAATGAATCAACATTCTTAAGGAAGCTGCTGTTTACTCCTACAGGTATCACTTCATACAGTGCTGTTACCGTATGACCACTGCCCAGTTCACCCGCATCTTTCTTATCATCATTAAAATCTTCCTTGGCCAGCATCCTGTTCTCATAGCCGATCAGGCGATAGCCCTGTACTTTAGCCGGATTGAATTCGATCTGCAGCTTTACATCTTTGGCTATGGTAAATAGTGTACCTCCAAATTCATTCACCAATACTTTCTTTGCCTCAGTGATTCCATCTATGTATGCATGGTTACCATTCCCTTTATCGGCCAGCTTTTGCATTTTCGCATCCTGGTAATTACCCATACCATATCCCAGCACTGTTAAGAATACACCACTTTTTCTTTCTTCTTCGATCATTCTTTCCATCGCATCATCACTGCTTTCTCCTACATTAAAATCACCATCAGTACAAAGTATCACCCGGTTATTCCCTCCTTTTACAAAATATTCTTTAGCTGTTTTGTAAGCCAGTTTTATACCTGCTCCGCCGGCAGTAGAACCACCTGATTCCAAATTATCAATAGCTTCCTTGATCTTTGTTTTACTGGCACCGCTTGTTGGCGGTAACACCAACCCGGCTGCCCCCGCATACACCACCATGGCTACTTTATCTTCTTCCCGCAATTGATCCACCAGCAATTTCATAGATGCCTTAACTAATGGAAGTTTATTAGAAGAACTCATTGAACCGGATACATCGATCAAAAAAACCAGGTTAGAAGCTGGTAAATTCTCTACAGGTATTTTCTTGCCCTGCAAGCCGATCAATACCAGTTTGTGTTCCTTATTCCACGGCGCATCAGATATCTCTGTGTTAATAGAAAAAGGGTCTTTGTTTTCCGGTTGGGGATATTCATATTTAAAATAGTTGACCATTTCTTCGATACGTACTGCACCTGCCGGAGGCAGTTGTCCGTTGTTCAGAAAGCGGCGGACATTGCTGTAAGAAGCTGCATCCACGTCTATAGAAAACGTAGAGAGTGGGTTATCTGTTACTTTTAAAAATTTATTTTCTGTGATATGGTCATAGCCTTCCCTTTCGAATTCAGTTGCCTGTAAATCAAAATAACCACTCATATCTCCTGTCTGAACAGGTATCCCCCTGTTTGTGGTAACATATAATCCGGAAGCTTTACCCTGAATAGTTGAAATACTCGCAGTAACGTCTTTTTTTCTTGCCTGCCCATATCCAACTACCACCACTTCATTCATAGTAGCGGTAGCAGCAGCAAGAGATACATCAATCTTTGATCTGCCTTTTACTTTCACTTCTTTTGTTTCCATACCGATTGCTGAAAAAACCAATACATCATTAGAATTGGCCACCACAATTTTATATGTACCGTCTGTTTTGGAACTGGTACCGGACCGGGTTCCTTTTACCATCACTGAAGCACCAACAACAGGACTACCTTTATCATCTGTTATAGTCCCTGAAACTGTTATGGCTTTAATGGGCCGGAAGGCCAGCACCACCAGGATAACCGGCATTACAAGAAGAAGTATTCGTTTCATAAAAGTATTTTCATACCCTGATGCCGGTATTTTAGCAATTGCATAAAGGGGTTTAAAAATTTTATTCGCTAATTTTAAGGCGTTGTCTTTCATAAAGAACATATCCCACACCTCACTAACCGATAAAGAGCTGGTGGCTCTGTATAAAGGGTCGGGCGACATGGCCGTACTGGGTGAACTATACCAGCGGTACATGGAGCTGGTCTATGGTGTCTGTCTCAAGTATTTTAAAGAACCGGAAAGGTCGAAAGATAGTGTGATGCTGATCTTTGAAGAACTGGTTACAAAGCTGAAAAAGCATGAAGTGGACAATTTCAGGGGCTGGCTGCACCAGTTGGCCAAAAACCACTGCCTGATGCAACTGCGGACACCTAAAAACATGAAAACTGTGGAATTCAAGACCGAACTTGTGCAATCGGAAGAAGATGTGCATCTGAATGGTGTCCTGGAAAAAGAGGAAAATTTCAAAAAACTGGAATACTGCCTTGGTACACTGACAGATGAGCAACGGGAATGTATCCGGCTCTTTTACCTGGAAGGGAAATCGTATAACGAGATCGTAGGCCTGAACGGGATGGAATGGAACCAGGTACGCAGTTTGATACAGAATGGCCGTCGGAATTTAAAGATCTGTATGGACAAGGCAGGGGCAGAAGTTGAAAGCCAGGAACAATGAAAAAAAATATGAACTTTGTAACGCCATATGGCAAATGATAACAACATAAAAGAATTTACCGCCCTGGATATTGAAAAATATCACAAGGGCCTGCTTTCTCCCAAAGAAATGCATGACCTGGAAAAAGCAGCGCTTGATGACCCCTTCCTGGCAGATGCACTGGAGGGCTATACCGTTAGTGGGGTAAATGTCTCTGCCGATATTGCCGATCTCAAAAGCAGGCTGGCCGAAAGAACAGAAAAGGCAAAAGTAATCCCCTTGAATGCAGGCGGACGTTCCGGCATTCCATGGCTGAGAGCTGCTGCGATGTTTATTATACTGGCAGGTGCAGGTTTATTATCTTATATTTTTATATTCAATAAAGACGATAAAGAGATCGCCAAAGTTGAACAGGTTAAAACTGAACAGCAAAAAGATGCAGGTACTTCTGCTATGAAAAATGACCCGGCTGCAGATAGTAATACTTCCACCGCAACAGTAGCCACAGGTAAAGGAACGGCAGCTACTGCTGATACAAAAAATAAAATTACAGCCGGATCTAATGCCAGTGAAACGATCAATGCAGAAGTTGCCAAACCTGCCGGTCCTACAGATATAGTACGCCAGGACATTGCGGATGCTGCGAAGAACCTTTCCGTTGAAGAAAAAGAGGTCAAGTCTGATATAGCTATAACAAAAAAGAAGGAAATAAGCCCTTCAACTCCTGTTACTGCTATGAAGGATGCAGCCTCCGGTACTATACCTGCTGAAAGTAATGATGGAAAAACAAGGAGAGCTGTTACCTCTGTCAAGAAAACAGATGATCTTTATAAGAATAGCCATATTTTCCGAGGTCGTGTAACCGATGCCTCCAATGTAGGTGTACCTTTTGCCAATGTAACCAATGTGGAAGATAATGTAGGAACATACACAGATGCCAAAGGCTATTTCAACCTCACTTCACCAGATACCATTTTAAATGTACAGGTACGTTCCATTGGTTTTGAAAGTAATAACCTGCAACTAAGAAATAATGTACTCAATAACCAGGTGGTGATGCAGGATGACCGCAGAAGTTTGTCGGAAATGGTGATCAGCAATCAAAAACCTAACGCCGCGGCCCGGTCACAAAATAATAACGTAAAACTGGAAGAACCCGAACCTGCTGATGGATGGGATAACTATGATACTTACCTGGCCAATAATCTGAATGTACCAGACGATTTTACGATAAAGCAAAACAGCGCTGCCGCTGTGCAGGTTTCTTTCGAAGTAGACAAAAATGGGGAGCCTGTCAACATCAGGGTTGAAAAATCTCTCTGCGATAAATGTGATAAAGAAGCCATCCGGCTTATTAAAGAAGGACCCAAATGGAAGCGCAATGCCCGCAAAGGCCGTACTACGGTTACCATACCGTTTAACCAGTTGTTTCGCTAACAGGCAAAACTTGTTCCGGGTATTCATCTCATCCTCTTACCTTCGCATTTCAAAATTGCTTTTTATGAAAAAAATGATTTTCACCTCCCTGGCTGCTTTATGCTTTTTTATTGCTGAAGCCCAGTTAAAAACACCTGCTCCAAGTACCACACAAACCATTAAACAAGATTTCGGACTTGGTAATATTGAACTCTCCTATTCCCGTCCGGGAATGAAAGGAAGAAAGATCTTCGGCGACCTGGTGCCATTCGGTAATGTATGGCGCACCGGTGCCAATAATGCCACTACAATCACTTTCAGTGATGCAGTGACAATCGGTGGTAAAAAAGTTGCTCCCGGTAAATATGGCCTGTTAAGTATCCCTGACAAAAACAGCTGGATACTGATCATCTCTAAACAACTGGATGTTACAAGCCCTGCTGGTTACAAACAGGAAAATGATGTAGCAAGAGTAGAAGTAAAAACGATGAAAATGGGCGACAAAATGGAAACTTTCACCATGCAGTTTGCTGAAGTAAAACCTACCAGTTGTGAACTGCACATCATGTGGGAAAATACAGCAGTAGCACTTCCCATCACTACAGATGTTGATGGAAAAGTAATGGCCCAGATCGATCAACTGATGAATAAGGATAACCGTCCTTATTTTAATGCCGCCATGTATTATATGGACAATGGTAAAGACCTGAACCAGGCATTGACCTGGTTTGACAAAGCAGTCGAACTGAATCCTTCTGCATTCTGGATCCAGCACCAAAGGGCTAATTGCCTGGCCAAACTCGGCAAGAAAGAAGAAGCAAAAGCCGCTGCAGAAAAATCAAAAGAACTGGCAGCCGCTGCCAAAAATGATGATTACGTAAAACTGAACGAAAAGTTATTGGCTGAACTGAATAAATAATTGCCTGAATTTAAAAATACAAGAAGCCTTGCCTAAACAGCAGGGCTTTCTTTTTGGGTGATTAACTTGTTAAGGAGAAGGCTAAAAAAGATTACTCCAAATGCACCAATAGGGTTCAACCAAAGGAAGCCCATTTTAAAAATTCCGGCTTTCGTTAAAATGAAAACAGACAATACCAGCAACTCGGCCAGTATGGCGCCCCAAAAAACCACATGGCCGTTCCTGATATTTTTCATAAAGAAAGCTACCAGGAAAACGCCGAGTATCACACCATAGAAAAGTGAACCTAACACATTTACTGCTTCTATAAGGCTGTTACCTATATTGTAGGTGAACATAGCCACAATAATGCAAAAGATACCCCAGGCCAGTGTATACCATTTTGACAATTTATATTCATCCTCTCCCGATGCTTTCTTTTGTGAAAACCGCCTGTGAAAATCTACCATCGTGGAAGAAGACAATGAATTGATGGCCGCAGCAATACTTCCCCATGAAGCTAAAAAGATAATAGCGATCAGTAACCCTACAAGACCGGCAGGTAAATGATCTACAACAAACCGCAGAAAGATATAATTAGTGTCATTGCCATCTCC
>CAZTKV010000161.1:0-6040 GCA_964614285.1 uncultured Chitinophaga sp.
TCCTGGGCCAGTTTCATAGCGATAGTTGGTTCTCCCTGCGCTTTAAAGCCGAATACCCTTTTACCGTTTTCCATCCTGAAGTCAACATTGCTCCAAAAACTGTTTTGGGGACATTGAGGAAAAACCACAATCGCCGGGTAATCTCGTCTCACTTCCTCTTTCAAAAAAAGTTTTGCTCCATGCACCAATTGCTTTTCATTATCATTTCCTCTTTCACCGGCGCCGTGCAGAAAAAACACCAACGGATATTTTTTAGAAGCATCATAATTCTCAGGCAACAATAAACGATACGGCAGAGTATCATTGCCGATAATAAATTGCTTTTTTTGAAAGAGGTTCAAATCCTGCGCAGCCGTCATTACAGACAAACTGATCAATACGATAAACCCGATAAACTTTTTCATAATAATTATTTAGTTAATTGAAAATTGATTTCTTTCACATCAGCGCTACTGCCACCGATAAACAATTTAAATTCACCGGGTTCATAAATATATTGCAGCTTATCATTGTAAAAGCGAAGATCATCCGCACCAATCGTAAATCGTATCTCTTTTGCTTCTCCCTTTTTCAGTAGTATTTTCTGGAATCCTTTCAGTTCTTTTACAGGTCTTACAACCGAACCGGTGATATCTCTTATATATAATTGAACCACTTCTTCGCCATCATACTCACCTGTATTACGAACAGTCACGATAGCATCCACTTTTTCTCCGGGTTTAAACTGTTTTTTGCTCAACCTGATCTCGCTGTATTCAAATTTTGAATAACCAAGTCCATAACCAAATGGATATTTTGGATGAATAGAAAGATCAATATACGCCGACCGGTAAAAACGATCGCTATCACTGGCGGCCGGGCGACCTGTATTATAATAATTATAGTAGATCGGAATTTGTCCCTCTGTCCTTGGGAAACTCATAGGCAATTTCCCGGATGGATTATAATCACCAAACAGTACATCTGCCATCGCATTACCAGCTTCGGTTCCCAGCCACCAGGTGTAAAGAATCGCTGGTGCATGATCAGCCGTCCAGTTGAAGATCAGCGGACGACCCGCACTGATCATCACTACCACCGGCTTACCAGTTGCCATTATTGCTTTGATCAATTCTTCCTGCACTCCCGGAAGTTGGATACTACTCCTGCTCTTGGCCTCTCCACTCATATCCCTCGCTTCACCCACGCTGATGATAACAATGTCTGCTTCATTAGCCACAGTCACTGCTTCAGCAAAACCAGCTCTTACCGTATCATTAATATTACAGCCTTTGGCATAGAATAATTTTGTATCAGTGTTTACCTTTTTTTGTACTCCTTCCCAAAGAGAAGAAATTCTTGCGGTATCATCGGGCCAGTCATAACTCCAGAAACCGTTATTATCAGCTTTTGCTTTAGCAAACGGTCCAATGAGTGCAATTGTTTTAGTTTGCTTGTTGAGTGGTAATAAGCGGTTTTCGTTCTTTAGAAGCACAATGCTTTTTTTCGCCATATCCCTGGCCACTTTTATATGCTCTGCATTGTTCCATTGTGTCCTCTCTCTTTCTTCATTACAATATTTAAAAGAATCATCAAATAATCCCATTTCAAATTTCTTTTTCAGGATGCGGCGAACCGCATCATCAATTACATTCATTTTCACTTTCCCTTGCTTTACCAGTGTAACCAGGTGTTTGATATAGCTACGGCTTTCCATATCCATATCACTGCCTGCATTAGTTGCCTGCATCGCTGCTTCATAATTATCTTTCGAAAAACCATGATTGATCATTTCTCCCACACTGCCCCAGTCACTCACTACAAAACCCTTGAATTTCCATTCCCCTTTTAACAGGTCTCTTTGTAAATATTTATTCCCCGTAGCCGGAATTCCATTCAGGTCATTGAATGAATTCATGAAGGTGGCAGCGCCTGCATCAGCCGCTGCCTTAAATGGCGGCAGGTAAATTTCATGCAGCATGCGCAAACTCATATCAACTGAATTATAATCTCTGCCACCCACCGCAGCTCCATAGGCCGCAAAATGTTTGGCGCAAGCCATGACAGCATCGGTATTACCTAATCCTTTTCCCTGGAAACCTTTCACTCTTGCTTTAGCGATCAGCGACCCAAGATAGGGATCTTCGCCTGCACCTTCCATTACTCGCCCCCATCTGGGATCACGGGCAATATCTACCATCGGAGCAAAAGTCCAGTGTACACCTACCGCTGCTGCTTCAGTGGCAGCAATCCTCGCAGATTGCTCCATTGCAGGTATATCCCAGCTTGCTGCTTCACCCAGGGGAATGGGAAAAATAGTTCTGTATCCATGTATCACATCCTGCCCGAATAATAAAGGGATCCTCATTCTCGATTGCATAGCCAGTTGCTGCAACTCTTTTGTTCTTGCCACACCGGTCACATTTAACATGGATCCTACTTTACCCTCCTTTATCTGTGATAACAGGTTATCATCATTAGTCAACGGGCCTGTAGCTGCCCAAGGACCATTATACTGGTTCATCTGTCCCACTTTTTCTTCCAGTGTCATCAGTTTCAAAACAGAATCAACTTTCTGATCAATCGTTTTTTTCTGTGAAAAGACAAAAGCAACTGGCAACAACAATACAGTACACAGCACTGTTTTTCTAAATAAAATATCATTCATCACTTCTATAATTTATACTCGTATTAAAAAATCAAGGTTTTGGTTTTTCTCCATAAATAACGGCTTCATTCAGCACCACTTCAGCGATCTTCCCGGGATTGAGTAACCTGAGCCAGAGCTGATGTCTCGCTGCAGGCAAATTATATTTCCAGAAGATCTCGTTACGCCTTGACAAATAATTGAAGGGTATAGCTAATGTATCTTTTTCTCCATCAAGGTTTACTTCCATTTTGAAAACAATATCAGTGATCTTTTCCCATGAGTTAGTACAATAACCAGTAATTACAATACCGGTTCCTTGAAAAGTATAGCTCATCGTATCAGTCAATGACTTACCGATCCTGTTTCTTTCCTTCGGAACCAGGCCGGCAAATGATTCCTCCATTTTTACAGGGGAAGGCGATTGGTAAATAATAGTAATACTGGTATCCTTTACTGACCCGCCATTATTTTTAACCACGGCTGTGGCATGTTTATTACCGATGGTATATACATTATTCAGCGAAATATTCGTGTATTTGAATGGCATATCTTCCACTTCGTATAAATTTTTCTTCCATTGCTCCTGAATATTCTTATACCCAATTACTGTTCCTAAAATCCCTGCGGCGGAAGAGGGATTACAATCAGAATCCTGACCGCAGCGGATGGCGATACTCATGGTCTTTTCAAAATCACCATTACCATATAACAACCCGATAATAACATAAGCGGCATTCACTTTAGCATCAATATTGAACGGACTCATCACACCATCCGGACAACCAATATCTTCAGTCCATTTTTTTTGTACCTCAAACCAGGTGGCTTTCCAGTCATTGGGGTATTGCTGGTGCCAGCTGATCACATCATTCATACATTGATAAAACTTGCTTTCCGCTGGAATAGACTTCAACCCTTCCTTTACTATAAAATTGATATCCGCTGACACAAAAGCCAAGCTGTACATCGACGCAATATATACACCACCATACCAGCCGTCGCCATAATTCATGATATGGCCGATCTTATCACAAATGGTCGCCGCTGTATTAGGCATGCCAGGTGACATTAGTCCAGCAAAATCGGCTTCTATCTGAAAATCGATGCAATCTGCATGTGGATTATTTAACCAATGACCTGATTGTGGTGGCATGATGCCCTGTAAAATATTATACCGCCCTGATTGATTGGCATGCCACAATGGATAAGAGGCCCTGGCATATGCCATCGCAAAGGAATCCACCGGCGCATCCAATCCCACTCTTTCAAGTACATCCACAAAAGTCAGGTCCATATAAATGTCATCATATAACCCGGGAGAAGTTTCATACCAGTGTTTGATATAACCGTCTGGCCAGGCAATTTTTTGATAGTCCTGTATCATGGTGCCCAGGTATTTGAATTCTGTGGGCCCACCATAGGTAACGCCAATGGTTTGACCTGCCCAGCCTCCTTTAATCTTGTCCTGCAAAACTGTTTTACTGATTGTAACAGATTGTTTATCCTGTAAACCACCTTCTTTTTGATCTCCACATGCTGCTAAAAGAGAAATGATAACAAGAAAGCTAATATTGATCTTTTTCATGCTGTAGTATTTATGGCAAACTTTTATATAAACTAAATATAGCTTCCTATTTCCTGGTTTTCTCAAGCAACAGCTCGGGTTCATTCGTGGTAATAAAATCAAACCCGTTTTTCAATAACCAATCCATTGTTTCTGCATCATTCACTGTCCAGGCATTTAAAATAAGTTTATATTTTTTAGCCTGCTCTATCCAACCCGGATTCTTTTTAAAAACCGAGAAATGATAATCAGCTCCGGTGATTCCATCTGCTTTTAGCTGTTCCGGTGATTTTTCTCCATTAAGATACTGTGTTGATGCTGCCGGGTCGATCTCGATCACTTTCTTTAAGATGTCGTAATCAAAGCTGATGTACACGGTCATCGGGGCTGCATTCAATTCCTTTACCAGCGCTACTGATCGTTCTGCAATCTGTTTGGCTCTTTCTTTGCTAAGTCCGGAAGGTTTAATCTCCAATACCAACCTGGTATGTGTATTATTTTCCAACCCGGTCAGTACATATTCCCGGAGCGTTGGCAATTTTTCACCGTTCGATAATTTGTACTGGCTCAATTCCGCATAGGCTGTTTTCTCGATCTCCATTTTATTGAAATGCGGATCGTGGTTAATGATCAGTGAATCATCGGCTGTCATCCGTACATCAAATTCAGAGCCTGTACATTTCAGGCGGATAGCTTCTTTCAGCGAAGCAATAGAATTTTCAGGAAACCCATTTTTCTTAAATGCACCACGATGCGCAACAACAGGATTAGCGGCAAATTTCTTACTCATGCTATTTTTTCTTGTTGTTGTGCAGGAGATCAACAAGCTAATTCCTGCACTTATAAAAAATATACATACTTTCCCAAAACTCATTACTTCGGTTTTACATTCAATTTAATCAGGAACCCTCCACCCGGAGCCATTTTTAAATCATATACCACTGATTTATTGATCGGCGTTTCATTCAAAATATAATCGCTGCCATAATTATGTGCATTGACTCCATCTTTACAAATCGTCAGATTGTAGTTTCCTTCAGCCAGGAAATCAAGTGGCAATTGAATATCCCTTGTCTCGCTATTATTCAATCCTGCTACAAACCAATCAGCGCCTTTTCTTCTTGCCGTAATAATATACTCACCGATTTTCCCCTGTAAAATCTTTGTTTCATCCCATATGGTTGGAATGGTTCCCAATAATTCCATGAAGGCCGGTTCCTGCAATCCCTGGCTGATATTGCCACTGAATATCTGTAAGGGGCTGTCATACACTACAAACATGGCCAACTGATGGCAACGGGTGCCGATACTCATCGGGTTTTTTCCAATGGGGCGGAACTGGTCTTTTTGCGCATTCAACAATAAACCGGGTTCGTAATCCAGCGGACCTGCCAGCATCCGGGTATAAGCAATGGCGACATTATGTTCTGGTGTGGCTAACTCACTCCAGATATTCCATTCTGCACCCAATACCCCTTCCTGCGTGATGGCATTCGGCCAGGTGCGGTTAAATCCCTTGGGCGGATAGGCACCATGAAACATCACCGCAATTTTATGATCGGCACAGGCTTTCGCAATCCGGTGATAAAAGTTAACCATCGGCTGATCATCCCGATCCATAAAATCAGTCATGATAGAGGCAATACCCCATTCATTGAATTGTTGCAAGGCGCTGTCTAATTGCTTATCCAGCGTGGAGCAAAGCGTCCACAACATCAGCCGGATATTATTTTTGTTTGCATAAGCCACCAGCTCCTTCATATTTATATCCGGATTGATCTTAAAAAGATCCTTCACATCACTCCAGCCGGCATCCAGCATTACCTGGTCGAAACCAAATCGTTTGG
>CAZTKV010000162.1:0-3998 GCA_964614285.1 uncultured Chitinophaga sp.
TAATATCCTTAACTTTCCTGTTCTGATTTTTTATTGCTAAAACGATTGCTATGTCTACAATTACTGTTGGTGGAAAGCCTCGGCTCTCTTTGGTTCAGATCATAAACATGAGCGTTGGTTTTTTTGGGATACAGTTTGCATTTGGTCTTCAAAATGCAAATGTGAGCAGGATATTTCAAACGTTGGGAGCAAAAATTGAAGAGATCCCGATTCTTTGGATAGCAGCGCCGCTTACAGGACTTATTATTCAGCCCATTATCGGGCACATGAGTGATAAAACCTGGCTGGGTAAGTGGGGCAGACGCAGACCCTATTTCATGACAGGCGCCATCTTTGCATCCTTAGCTCTTTTTGTTTTTCCTAACGTAACTGCTTTATGGATGGCAGCGGTAATGCTTTGGTTACTTGATGCATCAATAAATATTTCAATGGAACCATTCAGGGCATTTGTGGGAGACATGTTACCTGATTCACAAAGAACAGCTGGCTTTGCAATGCAGAGTTTTTTTATTGGGATTGGTGCTGTAATCTCTTCGTTGATGCCATATATTCTTACTGAGTTTGGTGTTGCGAACGAGGCTCCGCCCGGTGTAATACCTGACTCGGTGAGAATTTCTTTCATAATCGGAGCTGTTTTATACATGCTGGCTATTTCCTATACAGTTTTCACTACAAGAGAATATTCTCCCGGCGAGCTAAAATCCTTCGGAGAGATTTGTGAAGAAGATGAACATGTAACTATCAAAACAAAACTTTCGTCCTTTCTAAATAAAGGTCTTACATGGTTATTGATAGGAGCGGGTTTGTCTGCAGTTCTGTATTTTTATAACTCTTCTGCTTCTCAACCACTCGAAAAAGAATTGTATGTGCTTACAGGTGGTATAGCGGCTTTTGGATTGTTTCAGTTATTAGCCTGGTTTCTTCAGTCCAGAAAAATCAGTAATGGATTTGTAGAAGTAATGGACGATTTGAACTTTCTTCCAGCTACTATGAAAAAACTGGCGGTGGTTCAGTTTTTTTCCTGGTTTGCATTATTTGCGATGTGGATTTACTCAACACCTGCCTTAGCTCAGCATATTGCTGGTACTACAGATGCCAGTTCAACTGCATATAACAAGATGGGCAATTGGGTTGGTGTTCTATTTGCCTGGTACAATGGATTTGCTGCCATCTTCGCTTTCTTATTGCCGGTATTATCAAAAAAATTCTCAAGACCAGTAACGCATATGATTGCATTGATTGCAGGCGGGCTCGGGCTCATTTCATACTATTTATTCAAAGATGAAAACCTGCTTATTATAAGTATGGCAGGGATCGGACTTGCATGGTGCAGTATACTTGCAATGCCCTATTCAATGCTGACAACGGCTTTGCCCGCTAACAAAATGGGGGTATATATGGGTATTTTCAATTTCTTTATTGTCATACCTCAAATTCTGGCGGCTACTTTATTAGGCATTTTCACCAAGCATCTTTTTGATGGGAATGCTATCATGACAATTGTACTTGGAGGTTGCTCAATGATAGTAGCAGCTTTACTTACGTTAAGGATTAAAGACAAATAACTTTCTATGAAAAAGATACTACTGATAGTATTTCTTTTATTCAACTATACCATAAAAGCACAAAATGTTTATCCTTCACACTGGTGGGTAGGGATGAAGAGTTCGGCTCTTCAACTGATGATACATCAAAAGGAGGTGTCTAATAAAATTCCAATGTATAAACTTTCTCCGGCAGGTATGAAACTGGCAGAGGGTGTTACATTAAAAGCAGTTCACAGAATTGAAAATCCAAATTATATATTCCTGGACCTGGTCATTGCACCCAATGCAAAGCCCGGAAAAAGAACTTTCAGTTTTGGCCCTGCGGCAACCGCTTTTAAGATTGGGTTTGAATTAAAAGCAAGAAGTAATGAGAATGGGTTGTCAAGAGTGCAGGGAGTAACAGCCAAAGACTTTATTTACCTGATGATACCTGACCGCTTTGCTAACGGGGATCCTTCTAATGACATAATTCCCGAATACAGGGACAAAGTGAATGACCGGAAAAATATGTTTGCCCGCCATGGTGGTGACTTCAGGGGCATTTTAAACAGGCTGAAATATTTTAACCAGTTGGGTGTAACTACACTGTGGCTTACACCGGTTATTGAAAACAATATGCCCCAGGTAAATGAATGGGGAAATATGATAGCTGGCTATCATGGTTATTGGTTTACCGACCATTACCAGGTTGACAAAAGGCTGGGTGGAAATGAGGGATATAAAGAGTTTTGCAATGAGCTTCACAAGAATGGAATGAAAGTGATCCAGGATGCAGTGTACAATCATGTTGGCAATCATCATTGGTTTGCCCTCGACCCGCCTTCAAAAGACTGGTTCAATACATCACAGGGTGATAAAGGGCCCAATCATCGTGAAGAAGTTTTCTATGATCCCTATGCGTCTTCCTTTGATAGAACACAAATGCTTGATGGCTGGTTTGTACCACACCTGCCTGATTTGAATCAGCGTAACCCATTCGTAGCAACATTCTTAATACAGCATGCTATCTGGACAACAGAAGAATACGGCATTGACGGATGGAGAGTGGATACATATAAGTACTGCGAGGAGCAATTTCTGAATGATATCAATACGGCTCTCGCAAGAGAATTTCCACGCCTCACCGTTTTTGGCGAATCATGGGTGAATACTTTAACTGCCAATGCTTATTTCACACAAAGTAATATCAATGCTCCTTTCAGGCATAATGCAAAAGGGATGCTTGATTTTCAAAATTGCTTTGCTATGTTAGCCGGTATGAATGAGGGATTTGGCTGGTCAAATGGAGTAGGTAAAATGTACATGACACTGGCACAGGATGTATTGTACAAGGACCCCATGAATAACTGTATTTTCCTGGATAATCATGATATGGACAGGGTATTCTCTATAGTAGACGAAGATTGGAAAAAACTGAAAATGGGGATGAACTGGCTGTTTACCCTCCGTGGTATACCACAACTGTATTATGGCACAGAAGTGTTGATGAAGAATAAGAAGACAAGTACCGATGCGACGGTCAGAGAGGATTTTCCCGGTGGCTGGCCTGATGATAAAGAGAAAGAGAACCGGTTTACTAAAGAGGGGAGAAGCGAAAAACAAAATGAGGCCTTTAACTATATATCTGCTCTTGCTGGTTTCAGAAGAAATTCTTCTGCTATCACTTCCGGAAAAATGATGCAGTTCATTCCGAAGGACGGTTTATATGTTTATTTCCGGTATGATGCCAGGCAAACGGTGATGGTTATAACCAATACCGGCGAGAAAACAATAAAACCTGACTGGACAATTTTTGCAGAAAGAACAAATGGGTTTACTCAGGCAAGAGATATTGTTACAGGAAAAACAAGATCCCTGAAAGAGATGGAGATCGGTTCGAAAGAAAGTTTTGTCTTTGAGCTTGTAAAATGATCAGATAAAGAAATTAATGATCAGCTTGCTTCCATAAGTTCCCCAATCCTTTGCAATCGTGGCCAGTTGTGTGATCATAGCTGTGCGGCTGACTTTCTTTCCTTTGGTGGCAGGGGTCACTTTGCTCATATTGATATCCAGCACTTCTACCTTGGTAGCAAACCAGGTGGCATGAAGTCGTGGAATACCCATACCAAGTATCATTCCGGGTAATCCCTGTATACCTTCGGGCCCTCCATTAACCAATAATTCTTCGGTATAGAATGCGAAGATGGCTATGGTGTCGTATAAAATGCCTACTGCTTTTCTGCAATCATACCCGGCGATCGTTCTTACATCACTGGTGATCTTCCATTTTATTTTCAGCAAACTGTCTTCAACTAAAAAAGTTTCTTCAAATACCGGCTTTTGAGAAATTGTAACTCCTTTCTTGTAGTCAGTATACACTACATTTTTATCACCAACCGGTCTGTACCACATCCTTGGATCAACTGGTACTTCTTTTCCTGGTTTATAAAGAGAACGGGCCGTATCGCCGGT
>CAZTKV010000162.1:4098-6005 GCA_964614285.1 uncultured Chitinophaga sp.
GACCATTCAAAGCGCAGCATAAAATACCGGCTGATACGCTGAAAACGGTCGTCAGAAATAAAGGTGCTGTTGATGGTACGGGTAAAGCCTTTGTTGTCGTCCAGTATATCATTAACGGTAAAGCTTATTTTACCTGTGTCTTTCTTGAATATTTTTTTATGAATACCTGCATTCCATACTACCAGGTTAGTATTGGTCGCAAAAGCATTGATCCGTTGTCTCAGATCTGCATTAATATCTGTTCTTACTTCTATTTTCCATGGTAATGTTACCTCAGCTTCTGCACGGGTTCCGTAGGTGAAATAGTTGTTGTCAATGCTGGAAGGGAGTGAAGATTTGGTTTGATTATATCCTACATAGGGACTTATATTAAAATCGTACTTATCTTCCGCTTCTATTCCTAAATGAATATTAAGTGTGACGGTTGAGGATGTGGTAGTGGCTTTTGTTCCGTTCACAAAATTAATATAGCGGCCACCGTTTGCGTTAATACCTAAACCGTAATTTGGTTTTTTCTCGCCCCTGCTTTTGTCATAGTTGAACCACAGGTACCAATTACTATTACCATTTACATTCACCGGGTAATAGGTTCGTTTACCGGTTGCCAGGTCAATCGTATTAAACTGGGTAATAGCATTCTGCTGGATATTATAACTGAAATTGGCCCAAATACCTGACTGCTTTAGTACTTTATATTGGTTAAAGAACAGGTTTATTCCGTGGTTAAACCCAACTTTCAGGTCAGGATTACCAATGTATTCATTTAATGGATCAGAGTTGTCACGCAATGGTTGCAACTGGTTGATAGTTGGCTGACGGGTAGTACCACGATAATTTAACCCAATGTTCATTTGTGGCTTTGGCAGAAAATTGATCTGTGCCTGTGGTGTTATGTTCAGAAAATTGTATTTGTTCAGACTGCTATTATCAAGATTCTTCAGTTTTAGTTTTACGGAAGAAATCCCGGAACCAAAACCAAGTTTTACTTTTTTCCCATTGTAACGCAGCAAAGCATTGCTGCTATGAGAAAAGGCATCTAACTCAAAATTGTTGCTGAATTCAGGCACCAGCACTTCATACTTACCGTTAAAATCTTTTTCAAATGTATTTCTCAGCGACCTGGAGTGGTTGTTGTTATAGGCATACTCAAAGACGATCATCCAATAGTCTGAAAGAGGTTCTGTGAATGTGGTTTTCACACCAGTGGTGGTAGAACGGCCATCAAACATTTTTTGCTGATCTATAGTATCGCTATAATCATAAATACCATTATCAAAATACCGGATCAGAGTATTGTTCAATCCTTCGTTATTGTCTTCTGTTATACCGAAGCGGACTACTGTTTGCCATTGCCTGTTTTTCTTTTTGAACAACTGTTTATAAGTAAGCTGGTTGTCAAAAAGGTTACGCTGCGTCCGGTTATCATAATTGTTAAAGCTTTGGTTGATCGTATCCAGTCCGGATCCTATGAATTCGCCGTCGTTTCTTCCGGTTGTATGGCTCTTTTTGTAAGTGTGGCCTGAAACGATTTTAATAGAAGCCAGTGAATCGATCTTCCACTCATATTTGGCATTTACAACATGTTGCTGGTTCAGACCGTTCTTGCTGCTGTATTTATTACTGTATGTAAGCCCTGTAGGCAAAATATTTTGTGTAAGAGTAGTGCCGGTATTTGTTGTACCAAGGCTATTGAACCGGTAGGAGAGGTTGACATTATGTTTATCTGCATTCCATTTATTACTGAATAAAGCCCCGGCAGTATAGGCATCAGGCAGGCCCCGCAGGCTCCAGTCATTAAATTCATCGTTACCGCCAAAGCTGAAATAGTAGCCACTTAGTTCATCATATTCATAATCATTTTCAACACCCAGTTTTTGCCTGTCTTCCCAATTAAGGCTGCCGGCATT
>CAZTKV010000163.1:0-5988 GCA_964614285.1 uncultured Chitinophaga sp.
AGGATTGCCGTACGCATTCTTGTAGTACCTGTTAAAAATGTTTGTACCACCTATGCGAATGATCGATTTGATACGGGGCAGTTTATAGCTTACCTGGGCGTCCGCAGTGGCAAAAGACGGCAGGGTTCCATTTGCAAGTTCACCTTCCCATTCAAACGTATCTTGCCAGCGCATCATTACATTAAAAGCCAGTCTTTCGTTTTTCCCTAATCCTGAATTTGCAAAACCTGCATTCAACCTGTATTTGGGTGTATTGAAATACGATTTAAAACCTGCAGGAACATCAGTTATCACATCTGAGTAAAGATTAAAGAACGTTGAAAAATTATTTTTCATCCTGTAATCCATACC
The DNA here is from genome assembly GCA_964614285.1 of uncultured Chitinophaga sp. Classification (GTDB taxonomy): domain Bacteria; phylum Bacteroidota; class Bacteroidia; order Chitinophagales; family Chitinophagaceae; genus JJ008. The sequence continues at coordinate 352 of CAZTKV010000163.1, forward strand.
CAATCCAAATCCATGAGTTTTTACTTTATTCGAACTGTTTACAACTATTGAGTAAGCTTCATCTGTAGCTGGCTGATAAAGACCGATTCTGCCAACAAAATCTTCATATTTGCCAAGATATAGGTAGGCATCAATCAACAACTTGTTATTGATAAGGCCTTTGTAGCCTACTTCAAATGAACGCATCGTTTCTGGTTTGAGGTCTTTATATACATAAGGAGTGGTTGATGGTCCGGCTTCTGTTATCTGGAAAACAGGGTCTTTATCAGCCTTCATATAATCCATTACCCAGGAAAGGCCGCCAAGCAACAGGTAGTCACCACCCACATTTAACCGGATCCACTGCGAAAGATTACCTGGAAACCGATACGCTGTTTGATAAGATAGTCTCAGGTTATTATCTTTTGCCAGTCGTACAAGAGCAGCGGCACGGGGAGTAAATTGCCCTTTGAAATTTTCATTCTTATCAAACCGTCCCGAAGCGGTAAGCGTTAAAATATTATTGAATAATTTCGTTGTTACCTGTGCATATCCTCCTGTTTCATTGATGGCAATGGCTTTTAAAGTATCAATGAATAAGGTACCGGATGAATTAAGGATATATCGTTTAAAATTTCCGCCAACGATTACCTCAACCGATTTTATCGCATCTCCAAAACGGTATTGACCTTCTGACATCCATAATTGCGATTTCTCTTTAAATAATCCACCATTTGGGATAGGGGTCTTTCTTACCTGGTCAAAAATTTGCCTGAACTGTGCGGAACCGGCTTCAGGACGACCCTGGTCGGCAAATGCCCTTGCCATATTGTGTGCTATCATATCACTGGCGCCGCCAAATTTTGCCTGTGCATAAGCTCCTGCATACTGAGGATACCAACTACCTGTTGGGTTGGTTGAATCATAACTTCTTTTCCATGCTTCGTTAAAAATTTGTGTGGCCACGGTTGCGCTGTAGGCCTCCCCGGCATCTTCCTGTGTGGTATAAGTTCTGAAAAACCAGTCTTTATGTTTTAACTCAAGTTTGTACTGGCCAATCTTTATTCCTTTTAATGAATAACGGTTGTCATCTGTATAAACAGTGTTACCGGTTGACCAGTTAGTCATTAATATCGCCTCAATATTCTTCGATAATTTATAATGAAGGGCTCCGGATAATTTTAGATTCATTGTTTGCGGATCAATCAGGTCTTTTTCTGCATAGCCGGTTCTTGACACAGGCGTTGGGTCTTGCATGGAACTGTATAGCTGCAGGAAAGCATCCCTTAATGGGTGACCCGGGGGATAATTTTGTGCTATGGCGCCTATAAACTGGCGAACATCGACAGATGTTTCATCTCCGTATACGTTTACTCCGTCATAGTTAGGGTCAGTTATGCGGGCACCGGGTATCAGTTTTCCCGAAGTGCCGCTTCTCAGGTAATTACTGCTGTCATTGGCCAGCCAGTCTGTTGCTTTTAAGAATTGAGCACCAAATTTGAAAGCAAATTTGTTCTTAAAAGACTTAGCCCACCGAAAAGAGTAGTCGTAATAGGAAGATGCATTGTCCCGCTGCCGCTTGTCAATGTGCATAATACCCTGTTTTACTTGCATACTCAATCCCGGGTATTTGAAAGGGTCCTTGCTATTAATCAGAATAGTTCCATTCATACCTCCCGGGCCATACAGCGCAGAAGATGCACCGGGCAGTAATTCAATGCTCTCTATGTCCAGGTCAGAAGGTCCGGTAAAATTTCCCACAAAGAAATTTAACCCCGGAGCCTGGTTATCCATTCCGTCAATGATCTGGTTGACCCGGGTACTTCCACTGCCATTAAATCCTCTTGTGCTGGGGGTTTTGAATGTAAGACTTGATGTCGTAAGGTCAATACCTTTTACATAGACTGTTGCATCGTATACACTGGTAGTGGGCAGTTGGGTGATTTGCTTCTGGCTTATAAGTTCTGCAGAAAATGCCGCATCAAGTATCCTTGTGCTGATGCCTTTTGATTCCAGCACTACTCCGTTTAATAAAATAGCGAACGGCACCAGATGGACAGATATCTCAGCAGGATTATTCACCATCACTTCCTTTTTTTCATACCCGGCATGGCTTATTAATAGTGTTACAGGCAGGTCTGTAAGTATAAGCCTGAACTTACCTGTTGAATCTGAAGTGGTAATATGACCAGTTTCCTTCACCCGGATAGAAACACTTGTTATTCCTTCCCCTGCGGCTATGTCTTTTATCTTTCCGCTAACAGTTACCGGTTTTTTTTGTGAAAAAGCAGGTAAGCATGCAAAACTGCTTATAAGGATCAGTGTTACATAGTACTTTCTCATAACAAAGGTTTTTAATTTTCCTACTCCTGTCGCTTTTCGGAAAGGCGCCGTACTCTGTTAAGGATTTTCTGGTTACTCCTGTTGATTTACCAAAGTAGAATGATAATGCGCCGGGCAGAAACTGAATTTCGCCTTAACATTTCCCTTATTTGCAATTTTTACTAAATACCATATTCCCGGTATTGATGATTTGCATAAAATCAAGTATCTTTTACATACCTCGGAGGCAGATTGCATTATTTGCAAAAAACTGAACCATAAACCAACACATGCCAACCACCGGCTCACAGGATATTTTGTTTCAGCGGATTAAGGAAATTTTGCCTCAGCATGATTCCCTTGTTGATACTATATCTGAGATATTACATGTAAGCAGCGATAGCGCCTATCGCCGTATAAGGGGTGAAACTCCGCTGGTGTTGGATGAAGCGAGGATTTTATGCCAGCATTTTAATCTTTCACTTGATCAGCTGCTGGAAGCTAAAAAGGGAGTGATTCTTTTCAGGGATTACCGGATAAAAAATCACCAGTATGACTACCGGCAATACCTGTCAGGGTTACACGAGAAACTTGATTCGATCAGCAATTTTATACAGAAGGAGATCATCTATATGTCGAAAGACCTGCCCATCTTTCACAACTTTTATTTCAGGCCCCTGATCGCATTCCGGTATTTCTTCTGGATGAAAACTCACTTACAGCATCCTGATTTTGAAAATAAACAATTTGACTTTGGCCTGTTGCCTCCGGATATTGAGCAAATGAGTTTCGATCTTACAAAAAAGTATTCCAGGGTGCCTTCAACTGAAATGTGGAATACAGAAAGTATAAACAGTACTATTTCACAGATCGAGTTTTCGAAAGACTCCGGTCATTTTCAGTCATCAGCCGATATAAGGGCCATTTATGATGCATTGGAAGAAACAGTCTATCACATGAAACAACAGGCAGAGTATGGCTGTAAATTCACACCCGGCGAAGATCCCCAAAGCCGGAAAAGTAATTTTAAATTCTTTTTCAACAGGGTGGTATTAGGCGACAATACTATAATGGTACTTACGGATTTTGTAAAAGCGGCCTTTATCAATTATGGTCATCTCAATTACATTACTACGACTGATGAGAGTTTTTGTAAAGAATTATACAGCGACTTTGAAAACCTGATACGACGGTCGACACAGATAAGCCAGAGCAGCGAGAAACAACGGAATATTTTTTTCAACATTATATTGTCTAAAATCGGTGATCGTAAACGAAACTTGTAAGTATGACAACCGGGGAACTCCAACAACTGCTTTTTAAGGCTATTAAAAACAAGATTGGTGAAAACCTTTCTGCAGCAGATGAAATTGCAAAGTTGCTGGACATAAGCGCCGACAGCGCTTACCGGCGTATGAGGGGCGAAAAAACAATCTCCCTTGATGAGTTGCAGGTTCTTTGTACACATTACAAAATATCAGTGGATCAATTACTGGGATTACAATCAGGGGGAATCGTATTCTAGGGTCAATATCTTGATAAGAATACATTCCGGTTTGAAGAATTTATTACCAGTATGATGCACAACCTTGCATATATTAATAGTTTTAAGGAGAAGACCTTTTATTATATGTGCAAAGACCTGCCGATCTTTCACCAGTATCATTTACAGGAAACGGCAGCTTTTAAATGGTTCTTTTACCTGAAAACCTATTTTCACTTTCCTGAGTTTGAAAGAAAGAAATTCAGGTATACAGATCATCCCATTGAATTGTTTGAGTTAGAAAAAAAAGTACTGGACCTGTACAACCAGATACCGAGTGTGGAAGTCTGGAATATGGAAACCATGAATATGTTCTTCCGGCAGATAGAATTTTATCGTGACGGACAGGTATTTGAGTCTGATGAAGATGTATATCGGCTATATGATGCCATTGGTAAATTATGGGATCACCTGGAAAAGCAGGCATCCTTAGGTTATAAATTCAATTATGGCGACCCGGATCAAAAACGCATCGGGGAATTTAAAATGTATTTCAACGAAGTACTGATGGGAGATAATAATATGCTGGTAGAACTGGACGGTACAAAATTATCATACGTCTCCCACTCAACCATTAATTTTATGCTTACAAGGGATCCGGCCTTCAACGAAAACATGTATAATCATGTGCAAAATCAAATGCGCCGGTCTACCCTTATAAGCGAAGTAAGCGAAAAAGAAAGAGCAAAATTTTTTAGAATCATCCGTGACAGGATCAATAACAGGAAAGAAAGCCTCAAAGCATAAAAGCTGTTATTTCATTTAACTAATCCGGCTCCAAAGATTACATTAAAGTTATAAGCCGCCTGGTATAATTCGTAATAAGCCTGGCTGATGTATTCATAATCCACCGTATCGGTAGCGGGGTTATACAAATCAAACCGGCTGAGCGGGAAGGCCCTGTCGTAAAGTATGCCTGTGGTGATTAGCGATTTGTCCAGGTTAGCAAAGAGTGAATCGGCTTTTTCAGCATACAAATAATCTTGTTGTGCTTTTGCAGAGAGCAGAAATGTAAATTGCAAAAGCAGTGGCAATAGGAGCCTGTGCTTAAGAAATAGCTGTTTCATAAGCTGTAGTTTTAGATAACTGATATGGTTAAATGATTCTTGCTATCAAAAAAGGTTCAGGAAAGTTGTTTAGAACCTTAATTAAGATCTTTTAAAATATCCGTTTGTGATAGTTACAATTTTTCCTGTTGTCTGATCAGTTCCGATAAACTCAAACCTGCCTTCAATTTTTTGAGCCACAGTGTCCACACTCAGAATGTCTACATAACCTCCGATGCTTGAGTTAGTAATAAATGTTTGATTAGGCGATAGTTTTTGATAAAGCCCATAATTAGGAGGATGCGGTATGGCAGGAGATGGTAAAGTCGTTGTCTTTAATAGAGCCCTTCCTGCTACTATCGGGCTTGCAAGCCAAACTTCGATATATTGATTTTCTTTCTTTCCAATTATTTGCACCTCCATGGTTCTTAAAACAGGGCTATACCAAAAGTCTACCCTAACTGGCGGAATATTATTCCCATAGTCCCACAAATCAGAAATAAATGGAACACCATCCACCCGGCAGCCAAAGGTTTGGCCGTTTACGGTTACCTGTTCAGACTGAGGGCTATCTTTTTTGCATCCGGTTGCCAGCAAAAAGAAACTTAGTATTGTTAACACAGATTGCCTGGTAATTGCATGCATACCTGTAAATTTTATACTGTTAAGTTGAAAAATGTTTTTGAGAAACGGATTGACAAATGTCAAGAGATGTGAACATAATAATGTTCGGATATTTAGTAGATA
>CAZTKV010000164.1:0-5934 GCA_964614285.1 uncultured Chitinophaga sp.
CCCGCCGGAGAGAAAAACAGATCGCCTGGAATATTGAGCATAATATTATACCGACGACAATTAAAAAATCCACTAAAGATGTATTTGCTCAGACTTCGGTACTGGATATAAAAGGGTATGACATTAAAAACCCATATGCCATTGCACCAGATGAAGACCTGGTAACCGTAGCTGCTGAGGAGCAGGAAGTATATAAAACCATTCCCCAGATGGAAAAAGCCCTTTCAAAAATTAAGAAAGAGATGGAGAAAGCAGCAAGGGACCTGGATTTTATGGAAGCGGCAAGGTTGAGGGATGAAATGTTTATGCTACAGAAGAAGTTGGAGGAGATGAAGAGATAATTGTTATACCCATTAACGGGTATTGCTCAATTTGTAATAATTGTCTACTTTGAAAGAAATAAAACAGAATGTACCGTTATTTCTTTGCTATTCTATTTTCGTTTAATATTTATGGATTAGTTGGACAACAAGCAACGCTTGTCCTGCCTATTGGTCATACTGATTTTATAAATTCAACTCAGTTCAGTAATGATGGTAAAAAAATAGTTACAAGTTCTAAAGATCGATCCGCTAAAGTATGGGATACAGAAACAGGTAATCTTTTAGTTGAGCTACTTAAACATCGACGTCAAGTTTTAAGCGCTGAATTTAATCATGATAATAAAAAAATAGTCACCTCTTCAGAAGACAGCACTGCAATCCTGTGGGATGCTATATCAGGGAATGCTTTATTAAATTTTACCCATCATACCGGCATTGTAAACCAAGCCAAATTCAATCTTGAAAGTACCAAAGTAGTCACTGCATCTGCGGATAGTACAGCCATGATTTGGGATATCCAAACCGGAAAATTGCTATCAACTTTTAAGCATGATGAAGAGGTCCAGTCAGCACAATTTATTTTATTAGGGAAGAAAATTATTACATGTTCAAGAAACAAATCAATTAAAATTTGGGATGTTGTATCTAAGAAACTATTAATTGATATAAAGTATAATAAAGCGATAACATCCTTTAGGCTGAGTTCAGACGCAAAAAAAATTCTTGTTTCTTCAGCAGATAGTACTGCCAAAATATGGAGCACAGAAACAGGAAAACCAATTATTAGTTTTAAACACCCGGAGATTATATTATCAGCACAATTTAATCCTGATGAAAAAAAGATTCTTATTTCCTCAAGGGATAGCACCGCTAAAATTTGGGATGCAGAAACCGGAAACCTATTAGTTGATTTAAAAAAAAGTCGTGGTCAAGGTTCAATAAGATTTACGCCTGATGGGAAAAAACTATTAATGTATCACTGGACTGGTTCTGTAGCATTTTGTGACGCTATAACAGGAAATCTTTTAAATAACCATCTTCAAGGAAATATTTCTTTTGTAAAAGCTACGAATTTCACACCAGATGGAAAAAAATTAATTATTACATTTAATAGTAAATATATCCCTCCGAATATATACGATCTGAATTCCGGATTGCTGCTGGCTTCATTAAAAAATAATAGCAGAACTGTTACATCATTGTGCTATAGTCCAGATGGAAAAAAAATTCTAATGGCTTTAGAAAATGGAGCGACTAAAGTTTTTGATACCAGAACTGGGAATCTGCAACTTTATATTAATGCACATAAATCTCGCATTGTATCAGCTCAATTTTCTAATGATGGGAAGAAAATACTTACTGCTTCCTCAGAGATGGTAAAGATTTGGGATTCTGAAACAGGCTTGTTGCTAGTTGAAATAGATGAAAAGCCCACTTCTTTTGTCCATGCTCGGCTTAGCCCCGATGGTAGTCAAGTTTGCGGAATTGTAGCTGGATTTGACATGAATTACTTAATGCTTTGGGATACGAAAACTGGTGCTGCTATAAAAAGTATAAGGGGTTCTTCCTGGGATATGAATTCAATTTCATTCAGTCCTGATGGACAAAGAATACTTGTATCTTATGAAAATAATATCTCAGAGATTTATAATCTATCAACAAACAAATTTAATGTAATAACAGAGCATGCAAGTGATATAGAATCTGCCAGCTTCGACCCATTTGGTAGAAAAATTGTTACCGGGTCTTGGGATAATACTGCCAAAATATGGGATGCCGAAACTGGAAAACTTTTAACTGAGTTAAATGGATATACAGGTATTGTTTGGTGTGCCGAATTTAGTTCAGATGGGAAAAAAATTGTTACGGCATCTGATAAAGGTTTGGTCATTGTATGGGACGGAGAAACAGGCAAGCCTTTAGGTAAATTCTTTGGCCATAGCAGAGCGGTTAAATCAGCTCAATTTAGCCCCGATGGAAGAGTAATTATTACTGCTTCAGATGACAACACATCAAAAATCTGGGATTGGGAAAAAGATCAACTACTCTATACAATAATTAATGTTGATACTATTGATCATTTGGTTTTAGACAAGCAAAATAGGTTTGATGGAACTGAATTAGCTAGGAATTTACTTTATTATGTCTGTAACGATGAGGTTGTTGATCTTTATCAACTAAAGGACCAGCTTTGGGTCCCTAACCTGGTTGAACGCATTATGAAAGGAGAACCTATAAATGCAAAAACACTAAATGAGCTGGATATTTGTGCCTTTACCCCGAAAGTGGAAAAAATAGATATCCAAAAAGAAGGTTACCATTTTAAAATTCTTCCCCGCAGGGGTGGGCTGCAAGAAACGGCACTATATATTAATGGTATTGAAGTAAAACGATACAAAAAAGAAGAGCTCAAAAGTAATGGAAAGGTATATGAACTGATTATAAAGAAACAGGAACTGGCCAATTATCTTATACCCGGCCAGGAAAACCCGGTTATGATAAAAGCCTGGACCGCCGACAACACAATCTCTTCCCGTGGATTGATCATTAAGGAAGATAAATCGGATATTAATGGTACGGCACCTAATCTCTATGCAGTATTGGTTGGAGTAAGCGATTACAAAGGGGATGAACTGGACCTGAAGTATGCCGCTAAAGATGCCACGTATATGTCTGCTGCCATTTCAAACGCATCCCGTAAGCTCTTAAATACGGATGGTAACGAGCATGTGTTTACATATAATCTTACCACATCCAATGACCGCTATCTTTTGCCAGAGAAAAACAGCATAAAAAAAACACTGGAAGAAATCGGTAAAAAAGCAAGTGCAAATGATATACTGCTGATATTCTTTGCCGGTCATGGTGTGATGGAAGGAAAAGACAAAAAGCAATTCTATTTTTTAACAGCTGATGCATCCGGATCATCTGCCGTGGATGCTATTGCTGATGTAGGTATCAGTACCAACGAACTGACAGAGTGGATCAAACCGGCAAATATTAAAGCACAGAAGCGTATTTTGATATTTGATGCCTGTAACAGCGGGCAGGCTATCCGTGATTTTGTACAGTTGGGTAAACCCGAACAGGGATATATAGCTGCCAGAAACGATGAAAAAGGGCAGCAGATAAAAGCTATTGAAAAACTTAATAATCAATCTGGCCTAATTATACTGGCAGCCTCAGCCAGCGATCAGAATGCGTATGAAATGGGAAGGTACTCGCAGGGGCTTTTAACCTACTCACTATTGAAAGTGATGAAGCAACAGCCGGAAATACTGGAAAATGGAAAGTATTTGGATGTCAGCAATTGGCTGAATGCTGCCAAAAAAATGGTAAGTACCCTTGCAGAAGGGACGGGTGCAAGACAGGAACCACAATTAAACTCTAATAATAATTTCAATATCGGTCTTATTGATGAAGAAGTAAGAGACAAAATTATTCTGGCTGCTGAAAAACCATTGTTTGCCCGAAGCAATTTCCAGAACACTGATACCAAAATAGATAACCTGAAATTCCGCAGTGCTATTGATAAAGAACTGATGAGTATCAGCAGTCGGGGAATCAACGCTGACATTACCTATAGTGCAGATTATGAAGGAGCCGATGCATTTGCCCTAACAGGCGATTACAAAATAAACGGGGATACTGTTACAGTAAATGTTTTACTGGTAAAAGGCGGCACTGAAGTGAGACACAGCTATGAGGCCAAAGGAAAAATAACAGAACTGAACAGCTTAATATCCAATATTACGTCAAGAGCACTTGACTGGCTAAAGAAGAATAAATAACCACTCGTAGTTTTACGAATACCCCCGGCGTATTTGTGCCCAATTTTATTTAAAACAGTTCCCTATTACTTGCAGTAAGTGGCACATGGATATATCTTAGCCACAGATATCCGAATAAACCATTTTTTTAAAATCCAATAAATCCGAATTATGAAAAGACGTGTCCGTAAGATCGCCAATTTCTTTGCGTTCAACCTGTTGTTCTTCGCCCTTTACCTGAACTTTATTCATAAAGATAAAGCTGTTGTTGTCAGCAATTCTGCTGCACCGGCAACTACTGCAGCCTTCAGTGGTACTGTTTTGGTAGATAACCCAGAGCAGTATATACAAAAGAAAAACGAAACTGACGGAGTGGTAGTGGTTTCAGAGAAAAAAGAGACCCCCAAATCAACAGGAGAGAACTCAGCTGCGCTGAGACTTTCTATCAACTAAGCTAAGCAGCGTTAACATATCAGCACCCCGGCCTTAAGCCGGGGTTGTTGCGTTTTACTCTCCCCATGCCTGAAATCTTTACCTTAGTGGTATGGATAAAAGAGTCTTTTTGCTTGATGCATTTGCACTGGTGTTCCGGGCTTATTATGCCCTCATCCGCAATCCCCGTTTAACTTCAAAAGGCAAAAACACCAATGCCCAGTTTGGTTTCACCAATGCTTTGGTTGAGCTGATCAACAAACAAAAGCCCTCGCATATGGCTGTTTGTTTTGACACTTCCGCACCTACGGAACGGCATACAGATTTTGCTGACTATAAAGCAAACCGCCAGGAAACACCTGAGGACATACTGGCAGCAGTTCCTGATATTAAAAAAATAATTGAAGGCTTTAATATCCCCATTATTGCGCTTGACGGATATGAAGCAGATGATGTAATCGGGACTTTAGCCAAACAGGGGGAAAAAGCAGGGTATGAAGTATATATGGTTACCCCTGATAAAGATTATGGTCAGCTTGTATCTAAAAAAATAAAAATATACAAACCTGCTTACCAGGGAAATGATGCTGAAATACTTGGACCTGAAGAAATATGTGCCAAATGGAATATTAAAGAAGTAAACCAGGTTGTAGATATGCTGGGTATGATGGGTGACGCTGTCGACAATATACCCGGTATACCCGGCGTAGGGGAAAAAACAGCAGCAAAGTTTTTAGCCGAGTATGGATCTCTTGAAAACACACTTGCCAATGCTGATAAGATAAAAGGAGCAATGGGTGAAAAAGTGAAAAAGGGCAAAGAGATGGCCATTCTATCCAAAAAACTGGCAACCATTATTACTGATGTACCGGTAGAATTTCATGAAGAAGACTTTAAACTAAAAGACTGGAACAAAGAAAAATTAAAAGAGATCTTTGCTGACCTGGAATTCAGGACGTTGGGCAAAAGATTACTGGGTGATGAATTTTCAATTGCAACTTCTGCAAAATCTGTGGTGGAAAAAGAAATTCCCCAGGGAGTTCAAACCGACTTATTTGGAAACATTATTGAGGCTTCCCCAAAGCCCTCCGAAGGAATAGTTTTAAAGGACGCCGATAGTTCTGAAGATCCTTTACCGGTTGATAAGAACATTCACAATGTACCTCATACCTACAACGCCGTTGAAGGAGATGCTGCAATCAAAAAACTGGTTACAGAATTAAGGAAACATGCCGAAATATGTTTTGACACAGAAACCACTGGCATTGATGCCAATGACGCTGAATTGGTGGGGCTCAGTTTTTGTGTAACTCCCGGTGAAGCATATTATGTTCCTTGCCCGGCTGATCAGAAAAAAACCAAAGATATCCTTGCACATTTTGAATCATTATTTTCTGATAAAAAGAAAA
>CAZTKV010000165.1:0-3004 GCA_964614285.1 uncultured Chitinophaga sp.
CAGGCAGGTCGTGTAATTGAAGATTTTGTAGATGAGCATTTAAGTAACTGGTATGTTCGTCTCTGCCGCCGTCGGTTCTGGAAAGGGGAATATGAGCAGGATAAGATATGTGCTTACCAGACATTATATGAGTGCCTGGAAACACTAACCAGGTTAATTGCACCAATTTCTCCTTTCTTTAGTGATGCTGTATTCCTGAACCTGGATGCAGTAACCGGTCGCTTTAATGCCGGGTCGGTGCACCATGTAAATTTTCCTGTGGCAAATGAAGCGGTGATAGATGAATTACTTGAAGAAAGGATGCAGTTGGCACAGGATGCTTCTTCTTTGGTGTTGTCACTTCGCAAAAAAGTGAATATTAAAGTCCGCCAACCCCTGCAGAAAGTATTGATCCCTGTTTTGAGCACTTCGATGAAAGAACAATTGCAGAAAGTAGAAGACCTGGTCAAAGCAGAAGTGAATGTAAAAGAGATAGAATACCTGAGCCCGGATAATACATTTATCAGTAAAAAGATCAAGCCCAATTTTGTGGCTTTGGGAAAAAAACTGGGGCCTAAAATGAAGGCCGTATCTGCCGCTTTAGCCCAATTCACCCAGGAAGATATTGCACTGTTAGAAAAAGAAGGCCAATATAATTTGTCAGTTGATGGCGAACCTGTAATATTACAAATCGCTGAAGTAGAGATAAGCAGTGAAGATATTCCGGGCTGGACTGTGGCAAATAAAGGTAGTTTGACGGTGGCATTAGATGTAACAGTAACCCCGGAACTAGAGGCAGAAGGAAATGCCAGGGAGTTTGTAAACCGGGTACAGAAAATAAGGAAAGAGAACGGATTTGACCTGACAGACCGTGTGGAAATCAAAGTACTGGCCCCCGGTGGATTAAAAGATTCGTTGGCTCAGTTTAAAACCTATATTTGCGCCGAAATTCTGGCAGATAAGCTGGAGTTTGTACCTGAAATTCAGGATGGAATTGAATTAGATATTAACGATGTATTGTTAAATGTGATTGTTTCAAAAAAAGGGTAAATTATGGCTACTAAAAAGAAACAGGCCCCAAAGAAGGCCGCCAAACCCGCAAAAAAAGCTGTTGCTAAAAAACCAGCAGCAAAGAAAACTGTGAAAAAATCTGCACCCAAACCAGCCCCTAAAAAGGTGGCAAAAGCAGCCCCTAAAAAAGCTGCAAAACCTGTTGCAAAAAAACCGGCTCCGAAACCCCCAGTCAAGCCTGCCCGTCCGGCAGGAGGGCCAGTGGCAAAACATGTCCCTGCACCAAAACAAGAAGTTCCGGCTCCTAAGCCCGTTGTCAAAAAGCCGGGCAGTGTTGATCCCAAATCTTTGGTATCAATAAAACAAAAAGTGCAACCGGTTATTAAAAAAGAGCCGCCCAAGCCGTCAAAAGTGGTTATCCCCAAAACAAGTACAAAAAGCTCGGTAAAATATGAGCCAGAGTTTACTAAATCCGTATTAGACATAACTATGCAACAACATTCCGGACCAACAATGAGGTATTCCGATTCAGACCTGGCAGAATTCAGGGAGATCATTCAGCGTAAGCTTGATGCTGCCAAAAAAGAACTGGCCTATTTACAAGGACTAATCACCCGTAAAGATGAAGGAGGTGATATGGACGAGGCCCGTTATATGACGATGGAAGATGGTAGTGTAAGTATGGAAAGAGAGCAGCTAAGCCAAATGGCCAGTCGCCAGATTACATTTATCGATCATCTTGAAAAAGCAATGATGCGGATTGAAAATAAAACATATGGTATTTGTCGTGTTACCGGTAAGCTGATTGATAAAGCCCGGTTGCGTGCCGTACCGCATGCTACATTGAGTATTGAGGCAAAACAGATGATGAGTAAATAGATTTCAAAAACTAACGATAAGCAAAGACCCCGGTAAGCCGGGGTCTTTTTATTAAATTTCGGTACAGAAAAAACTTATTTTTTCCCTCTCAAAAATACCTGGAAGCCAACCCCGATTGTAAATCCATGGTTGGTGAATTTAGTAGTGGTTTCATTTTCACCAGTAGAAGGGTTATTATCGTTACTGCTGAGATAATACCGTGTAGTTTTATTGAAAGTGTTTTTATTATAGGAGAAATTATATCCTATATAAAAATCTAAACCTGCATTTTCGCCAACCATTTTGGTCAATCCGCCGGTCAATGTTGTATTAACAAATACCCCGCCTGACGAACTTCCTGAGTAAGTATACTTATGTAACGGGGAACCGGCAGCATAATAAAAAAAACCTTCTGTTTTAAGGTTGCTTAACCCTCCGTTTATGCTGGCTTGCGCAAAAGGGAGCAATGAACCACTGCCAGGAAAGTAATTTCTTACAAAACCACCGGCACCAATATTAAAACCATTTGATTCATCACTTTGGTAAGTGCTTCCGTTTTGTTCGTAAGTGGTTTTCTGGCCATTTGGATTAATATTCAGTGTTGCACCGATGACAGTATTATCAGAAACAAACCAGCCATAAGAGGGATTAATAGTTACCCCATAGCTGGTGATTTTTGAAGTATTGGTGCCAATATTTGCAACACTGATGTCGGAATTGCCGGAGTTGAAAAATATAGTACCAACAGATGTACCGATCATTTTGTCGCCTTGTTTAAATTGCCCATCAGCATAGGTAACCGATAAAAAAAGGGTAGCTAAAAAAAGTATCCTGCGTTGCATAATAAAGTATTGGTTAGGCAACAAATATAGGTGTTCGGGAAAACCAGCGCCTCGAATTTTTTGCAAAACCGGAGCTCTTTTGGATTTTTTTCCTTTACCTTTAAAATGTCTTGGTAAAGAGGAAAATTCCTTTTACTTTTAAAACCAAAACTAATAACAGCCAAATCAAACTTTATGAGAAAGTTCAGACTCCTCTCGCTATTATTTTTAGCCATTACATTTATAGCCGTTAGTTGTACAAAAGAAGGTCCTGAAGGTCCTGCTGGTGCTACTGGTCCTCAGGGTCCAACTGGCTCAACAGGAGGTACTGGGGC
>CAZTKV010000165.1:3104-5931 GCA_964614285.1 uncultured Chitinophaga sp.
AGAATTATATTTTATATAAGTAATTTATCCACTGGTGTTGCTCCGAATACATTCTGGGGCGGTGATTTCAGATATGTAATTATTCCGGGAGGTGTAGCTGGTGGACGTTTTGCCGGCATAGGCGGTACGAATTATACAGCCAATGACTTCAGGAATATGTCCTATGAGCAAATCTGCCAGGTATTCAACCTGCCACCTGACGGACAAGGCTGGAAATAAGGCATTACTCAAAAAATAATATGAGCCGGTGTTTGTTTCTGCAAACACCGGCTTTTCTTTTACAGTAAATTGCCAATCCAAAAATTAGTACAATGAAACTCCTCTTCTCTTTATTGTCAGCTGTATTTTTTGTGCTTACTATTCAGGCGCAGTCCCGTATTATCTCTGGACCAATGCTTGGCCCCATAGAATTAAGAGATGCAAAAGTATGGGTAGAGGTTTCTCCCGAAGTAAGGACTGTTTCACTTCAATACAATAAAAAGGGAAATGCAAAAAATAAAATGATTGTTTATAAAGGAGAATTGGGAAAGGAGTTTAACCCTCTTCAATTTATCATAGGCGGATTAGATTTTAATACAACTTACCAATACAAAATATGGCTGAATGGAAAAGCTACAGCTGCTGGCGGTGAATTCACCACCAAAGATCTCTGGCAATGGCGCAAACCGGTTCCTGATTTCAGTTTCCTTACAGGATCATGCTCTTATTTTAATGAACCCGTATTTGACAGACCTGGTACGCCATATGGTAAGGATTCGTCCATTTTTGAAACTATGGCTAAAGAGAGATCTGCTTTTATGTTATGGCTTGGTGATGCATGGTATACAAGGGAAGTTGACTATTACAGTGAATGGGGATTATGGTACCGGGCCAGTAAGGACAGGGCTACCCCAATATTGCAAAACTTTCTAAAATCAATGCCACAACTGGCAACCTGGGATGATCATGATTATGGCCCCAATGATATCGGTAAGAACTACATACTTAAAGAAACCAGCCGGAAAGTATTCAATAGTTATTTCTGCAATCCCTCTTCCGGTGAAAATGGGCAAGGTATATATACCATGACTTCATGGGGTGATGCAGATATATTTCTGACGGATGACCGCTGGTGGAGGAGTGCTGACAGAATGAAAGACAGCATTGATGGAAAGCCTAACCCGGAGAAAAGGATGCTGGGTAAACAACAAATGGAATGGCTTAAAAATTCGTTGCTTTACAGCAATGCTACTTTTAAGATAATAACAGTAGGTAGCCAGGTATTGAATCCTGTTTCCCCTTTTGATAAATGGAAAGATTTTCCGGTTGAGTACCAGGAATTGATGGATTTTATAAAAGAATATAAGATAAACGGTGTGTTGTTTCTTACAGGTGACAGGCATCATAGCGAAATAATAAAAGTAGAAAGGCCTGGTACTTATCCGTTGTATGATATTACGGTGTCTCCGCTTACCTCAGGCACTCACACATTTGGGGCAGCCGAAAAAAATAACCCCTACCGGGTATTTGGATTAGATGAAAAACAGAACTACGGTAAGTTTTCTTTCAGCGGAACAAGAGGAAACAGGAAGCTGACTGTAGAATTTATTGGTGTGAGAGGAGAAAAACTAGGGGAATGGAGCATTTCTGAAAAGGAATTGAAAACTCCATAATACATTTGCCGCATGATCATTCATTTTGGCTACGAGAAAAACCAGGTGATCCAGGCTCTTCGTTATCATTTTATAAGCCGGCCGGAGATACGTATCATGCTGATATTGGTTAATGTATTTGCATTGGCCTCAATCACCTTATATGCTCTTGGTAAAATAACCCCCATGGCCTTCTTTGTAGGTTCATTTCTATGGATCGTATTAATGATTAGTTTTTGGTTTATCCTGCCATTCATGGTCTATCGGAGAGCGGTTACCTTCAAACATGAATTTAGCATGGATTTTCGGGAAGATGGATTTACCCTGGCACATGAGCGGGGTTCCAAATCATGGGCATGGTCATCGTTGAAGAATTTTGTGGAAAGCCCTCATTTTTTCCACTTGTATTTCGATACCCGTTCTTTTTTACTTGTTCCAAAAAGCGGATGCAAAGACAGTGATGAAATACTTGCATTAAGAAACCTAATAAAAGGGAAAGTAAAGAAAGGATAATATTGTTTAAGACATTCTTTTAGCTGAATGATTACAGTTTTTTCTCCATCACATAATGCGGGATGGTTACTTCAGTAAATTCGTCGCCTGCCACTTTGTAGCCCATCTTTTCATAAAAGCCGATTGCATTTTTGCGGGCATGCATGGAAAGTATTTTGTATCCCCTGTCCCTGGCAATATTTTCAGCAAAGTTCATCAGGGCCCTTCCAATACCTTTTCCCTGAAGGTCGTTTAACACGGCCATTTGCCGCAGACGTACAATCTGTGGATTTTCTTCTACCAGCATACAGCACCCGAGAATGGTGTCATCTTCAAAGGCACCAATCAGCATATTATCTTTTTCTTCTTCCAGTTCCTGTGAAGTAAAACCGAGGCCAAGAGGCTTTCGCAAAATATCATCCCGAAGCTTTATCATCTTCTGATATTCCGGCGTACCATGATCAATAATCTTCAGGGCCATAACTAAGTGATTAATGGGAGGGAACTTCAAAATACAAATATCTTGCAATACTACCAACCGTTTATTGGTATTAAATAACTGGTTCAGGAGTTATTTTGGAGTTACTACATCTTCGTTTTCAGATATTTGGCCCAAAATGGGAAAAATATGTCTTTCCGATGCTTATTTATTCAAAAAGTATATTTTTGCACCCAATAAACAAAACTTTAAGAACATGTCAGAC
>CAZTKV010000166.1:0-1278 GCA_964614285.1 uncultured Chitinophaga sp.
AAATCCCGAAACTATGTCATATAAAGTTAGTTCTATCTGCCTGAAAGTCTTGTCGGTAGCTGCATTCCTGCTATTCTTACAGCCTGTTTCGGCTCAATACAACTGGACGGAACTGGAAACAGAACTGCAATCCAAACAGAAATTATTTGGTACCAATGCAGTGGCCATGATCTGGAAGGGGGATTCGCTGGTCTATAAAAAGGAAATGGGGGATTTTAATGTTAAGACCCAGGCACCGATCGCCAGTTGCAGCAAATGGTTGACCGCTGCCCTTGTGATGCAGTTCGTGGATGAAGGAAAAATATCATTGGATGATAAAGTAGTGAAATACATTCCGGAGTTTGATAAATATTTTAAAGGGTATATCACGATCCGTCATTGCCTCAGTCACATGACGGGCATTGATGATGAAGGTGGCCTATTGAAAAAATTAGCACAACGAAAAAAGTTCGCCACGCTGGAAGAAGAAGTAAATGCATTTGCTGCAAGGGATATCCGTGCCAATACCGGCACTGATTTCTGGTATGGCAATATCGGCTTGAATATCGCAGGCCGGGTGCTGGAAGTAGTGAGCAAAAGAAAATTCGATGTGCTTATCCGCACCAGATTGTTATACCCGCTGGGTATGCGGAAGACCACTTTTACCAATGTTGATGGCGGCCCGGTCAATCCCTCCGGCGGTGCCAAATCAACAGCGGAAGATTACATGAAATTCCTGGTGATGCTATTGAACAAAGGAAAATATAACGGGGTGCAGATACTCAGTGAAAACTCGGTGAATGAAATGATGAAAGTGCAGAACAAACCGGAACAAATAAAATATGCTCCTAAGTCCGCTGCTGGTTTCAATTATACATCCGGAAGCTGGGCCATCGAAGAAAAGAATGGCGTTGCTACTGCACTGGCCAGCCCGGGATTATTTGGTACCTGGCCCATGATCGATTACTGCCGCGGCTATGCTTATCTCGTATTTGTAAAAAACCTGCTGGGTGAAGAAAGGGCGGATGCGCATTTACAGATCAAGAAAGTGATCGATGAGCAGCTCAGTTCATCCTGTAAATAAAATCAAAAACTTTTTGTCTGTTCATTTTTCACCAGTACCACTTTGTTACGGTCTGCTTTATACATCGCATCGTAAAACTTTACCAGTGCTGCATAATCCTTTGCGGGGTAGGTGCCGCCGTAATGTTCAATGCTGCGGTAATACCGCAGTTTGTTACCATCCAGTTTCACTGAACAATTATATTTCCCAAACTGGCTGGTCAGCGACACATCCTG
>CAZTKV010000166.1:1378-5914 GCA_964614285.1 uncultured Chitinophaga sp.
GTTTCCTTATAATCAAAACTGTTCACATCGTAAGTAGCAAAATCAAGTTGTTCATGCAGGTATTCTTTTACTTTGTCCTTTGAAAGACCATTGATCAGACCATGATACTGGTCCTGCTGCAATCCACCGTAGGTTGTTTCAGATGTTAGCCGCAAAGTGGCCTCTTCATCCAATACAGCTTTTACATGCCTTACCTGCAGGTTCTCGTTCATACCATATTTAGGCGTACGAACCAGTTTACCACCATTTTCATCCACCAGCAATACATACCTGTCACAGGTAAAATCACCGAGGTATCCGGCGGGCATTGTCTGGCTGGTACATTCCAGCCACACAGTATCTTTTTGTAAAGGCACACAAAGTATAACATGGTTAAACTGGCTGGAAGGAAAATCTGCCATTATCTTCTTTGCATTTCGTCCCGCCCTTACCAGTGTATAATAAGAATTGATCCCCGCTTCTTTTAAAAGGCTGTACATATAGTTGGTCAGCGCTTTGCAATCACCATAAGCTTTGGTGGCCACATAGGTAGCATCAAAGGGTTGCCAGCCCCCGATTCCTAACTGAATACTGATATAACGGGTATTCTGCTGCATGTATTCATACAACTTTGCGATCTTTCCTTTAGGGTCAGCAATATTATCTGCCAGCTGGTGAACTGTTTGTTTGATATTAGCAGGCAAATTATCTTTTCCCTGGCGCAGGGCATGTACAAACTTGCCAAAGTCCTGCCAGGTTTGCATATTGCCTTTATACTTCTCGATTTCAAATTCTGTAGGACCAAAAAAGATAGCTGTATTAATATCAAACCAGTTGGGAGAAGCATATTCATCCTTAATGGCAGGAAGATCTTTTACCTCCCATGTAAGTATCTTATCATTCTTTTCTGTGGTAATAACCGGGTCCCCGGAATAATTATTTACCCGGTAACGAACGGTATAAGAAGCATCGCTGATGATACTGATACTGCTCTGTTGTACTGAATACTCTTCATCCTCTCTCGGCAACCACACAGGAAAGAATAAAGTACCGTTGTATTTTATTTCCACTTCATACTGCACCGTGTAAGGATAGGTCTTATGAAAGAAATGATGGAATTTACGCCGGTTATCGTCAATCAGGTTATTATCATCCGAGCCGGTAGCATCAATGATCTGCTTATTCTTAAGTTTTTTTAATTCCTTACCGTCTGCACTGTACAATATACCCTCGATATTTCTTATCTCATGCAGTTTGTCATAGTACTCTACAAATCCCGCCTGCCTGTCGCCATTCTCATTGAGTATAGTGATGGCATATTTCTTCCGCAGGATAGCTTCACCGGTATTCACAATCTCAAAGCTTATTTTCTCCATCCGCTTTACGGCATTGGCATCTTTCAGTAAGGCAGCTGGTATCTTCGATACCGCATACTCTCCATCACCTGCGGCAACCGCTAATGTCGCTACAACAAAACAACACCCAGCAATGATCTTTTTTATCATGAACTATTTTTTCTTTTTAAATACGATCTGTTCGGCCTGCTTCTTCACCACGAGGTTAAAGAATTCTCTCAGCATCTCATATTCATCCGGCATAAAATAAGCACGGCTGATACGGATGCGGGAACGGAAAGATATACCACTACCTGATTGTGAAATCCGGTATTCAAACATGCCTTCATTTTCTTCATTCAGTTTCACCACCATTGACTGGGGCAATTCATCCACCACATACCCGGTCGGGATATCCATTTGCAGGGTATAGGTCTCGTCAAATCCATATGGCATTTCCACCGGGTAAGACCGTTCGGCCGACTTAAAAGGGTTCTCCTTATACCCTTCCCCGAACATGGGGTTCAGGTAAATGATATCCTCTTTTTCTTCCGTAAAATCAAAATCATATTTTATTCCCAGCACTTCTTCATACTTATCCAGTGAATCAACAACAAAGTTGCTGACAACCATCTCATGGCCAAATGCTTTTTTAATATCAGTCACCAGCTGATCCTTACCTTTTTCTTTGATACGGTCCCTCAAACTGAGTGATTCATAATAACCGGGTGTTTGCATCATGCTGCCCACAATATTTCCTTTGTCATCATTGATAACAAATACACTGGTATTCTTTCTCTCGATTAACGAATCACTCACCAACTCTATCGGATCAGCTGTTTTATTGATTATCCTGGCATGGCCGTTATAACAACGCACCGGTAAATGGCCGAATCCCAGCCGGGGTTCGCTGGCATCGAGGTAAATAGCTTTCCCATCGATCACGGCCCTTGCTATTACATAATTATACTGCGTGATGAGAGGATACATTGCATATGTCATCCCGTTAGAACGGGTACTCAAAATAACAGGGTCTGCGTCTATATCAGCATACTTGAGCATAGCAGTGAGCAGCAGGTTTATTTCAGAAACTGTTCCACTTTTCGATTTGAGAAGATTCTTAAGTGTCTGGTCAACAAAAAGGTCGCTATGATCTGTACAGGTAAAGTTATCCCTGACGTAATTATATATCTTTTGCGCTTTACTTTTGTTTCCGGTCACACCTTCTGTAAGCGGCTTTACAACATCTTTCAGCCAGCCATTATCTTTTGTCACCGGTTTTCCAAAAAATTCAGCTTCCATCAGGTCATTGGCCAGTTTGGGCCATGATCCCATGATGTTCCGGTAAGTTAGCGGTTGCCTGTACTCTGACAATTGAAATTCGATCTTGGCAATATGATTATCAATGGCAGAAGTAAAGCTCTCTTCCTTTAGTGCCGGTACATTCTTCATTACCCAACGGTTGTCTGTGACATTTGCATTAAACCGGTATCTATCTGATGCACCAACACCCCGGTTGTCGATTATAGTGAACCCTTCCATATGAGAGTTTTTATCGTTGATATCATATTGCTTATAACCACGGGTCAGAAAAACATAACCTAAGAACTCAGGCAATGAAAGGTTGTACTCACTCCACAAGCGGGGATAAGCTCCCTGGAACTCCCATGGCTGAAGATTTTGTAAAAAATCAGATGTAATAGTATACTCATACTCAATAATAGAGCCTTCTTTTACATTGGGGAAAGTAAATTTCTTAACTACCCTGTTCTTGCTGATCTTGTCTTTAAAAACAGATGATTTTACATCCAGTTTTGTTTCTACTACTTTTCCATTCTCCAGGTTATAGGTCACCGCTTTTAGTTTATTAAGTTGCTCTTCCGCATCGCCATCTGCATACAATGAAATAGAGATGTTAGCAACATCATAGCCATTCTTATTTAATATATGCACCCGTTTGTAATGTTTATACACCAGGGAGAACCAGCCTTTGGTGTTTCCTTCAATGGCGCTATGCCCTATATCAGCAATCACAACCGCATTGGCATTACTGTCAATAGGGTATACTTTTGTTGCAAAATCCTTTTCAGTAACATTCCCAAATTTTACTGTAGACTTCTCCTGTGCAGTAAGGGTTAAGCAGGCAAGGAATAGCCCGGAGATAAGCAGGGGCAATTTTGAACTCATAGTGATGGTTAAATGTGGTTAAATTCGTTCAGCAAAGCTCAATTTTACGCAAAAAATCCAAACTTGTCAATGATTGACTATCAATTAAGCAAAAGCCATTAAAAAGACAATAAGCACCCCTGAACCTGTTGCATAAACATACCCATTTTGTCAAAAAAACAGCTGCCCGGCTGGGTTTCAGCTTTTGCGGTATCGCCAGGGCTCATAAACTGGATGAAGATGCTGCCAGGCTGGAAAAATGGCTGCAGAAAGACATGCATGGCAGCATGCAGTACATGGAAAATTATTTTGACCTGCGTATTGATCCTTCCAAACTGGTACCCGGTGCCCGGTCAGTCATTACTTTATTATTAAATTATTATCCTTCGCAGCGTCAGCAGCCGGAGGCACCCGGTATATCAAAGTATGCTTACGGGCAGGATTATCATGAAGTAATAAGAGTAAAATTGAACCAATTAATAGTCCTGATGCAGGAAGAGATCGGAGAAATACATGGGAGGGGCTTTGTTGATTCTGCCCCGGTGCTGGAAAGAACATGGGCGCAGAAAAGCGGCCTGGGCTGGATAGGCAAGAATGGGAACCTCATTACCAAACAAAGCGGCTCCTTCTATTTTATTGCAACATTGATAACTGACCTTGAATTGGAATACGACGATCCTTTCGTGAAAGATTACTGCGGCACCTGTACCAAATGTATTGATGCCTGTCCAACCGAAGCGATATTGCCCGATAAAGTAATTGATGGCAGTAAGTGTATTTCGTATTTCACCATTGAGTTGAAAGAAATGATCATTCCCGGTGAAATGAAAGGCCGGTTTGACAACTGGATGTTTGGTTGTGATACCTGCCAGGATGTTTGTCCCTGGAACCGCTTCAGCAAACCACATACTGAAACTTCATTCTCCCCCATTCCTGAAATACTAAACCTGGCAACAAAAGAATGGGAAATGATGACAGAAGAAAGTTTTAAAACAATATTCAGGCACTCCCCGCTGAGGCGAACAAAATGGAAGGGCATTCAGCGAAACCTCAAATT
>CAZTKV010000167.1:0-5897 GCA_964614285.1 uncultured Chitinophaga sp.
TTTTTATACTCAACGATTAAAAGTATTGTTATGAGAAATAAAAGTAAAAATGTAGTCTTCGCAACTATAGGTTCATTGCTAATCCTAATGCTTATAGGATGTGAAAGAGAAGCTGTACAAACATTGCCGCAAAGAGAGTGGGAGTTAACCTGGAGTGATGAGTTTAACGGAACTGCCGGTGCCGCACCTGATAATTCTAAATGGTCTTTTGATATTGGCACCGGCACCAATGGCTGGGGCAATAGTGAATTGCAGCATTATACCAACCGCCCTTCTAATGTTCAATTGGATGGCAATGGTAAATTGATTATTACTGCAAGAAGCGAATCCTATGCAGGGTCAGGTTTTACTTCTGCAAGAATAAAAACAAAAAATTTATTTGCACAAGCCTATGGCCGCTTTGAGGCAAGGATAAAAACACCCACAGGCCCGGGCATCTGGCCTGCCTTTTGGATGCTTGGTTCCAATATTGATGCAACCCCATGGCCGCAATGCGGGGAAATAGATATCATGGAGCAAAGGGGCCAGCAGCCGTCCATCACTTATGGCAGTGTGCATGGGCCCGGTTATTCGGGCGGTAATGCCGTTACCAAACCCTATGCGTTAAGTAACGGACGCTTTGATACTGATTATCATATCTATGCTATAGAATGGGGGGAAGGTTATATTGACTACTTTGTTGATAATTTTTTATACCAGCGGATAACACCTGAAAATGTGACCGGCCAGTGGGTGTACGACCACCCTTTTTTCATCATATTGAATGTGGCAGTAGGCGGCAACTTTGTTGGATTTCCAACATCTGGTACACCATTTCCTCAATCCATGTATGTGGATTATGTAAAAGTGTATAAGCAGAAATAACTTCCTGTTCCATTGAAAAAATAAATCAACACCATTCTTCTGATAACTGAAGTTTGGTATAGGAGTTCTTTTGTGTAAAAGTATTACAACAGGAAATTAACTGTTGAATTATCAGAAAACATAAATCATCCGATGCAAATAGATTTTTTATGAATGCGGATTTGAAAATACCGGTGGCCTCTGGTAAAACAAGACTGGAGCAGGTTGAATTGGAAGGGGAAATTTTTTACAGGATTTCCCAGGTGGATACCATGCGGCCTTTCTTCATGAGTATTGTTAGCGATTCCAACCACTGGATGTTTGTGGCAAGTAATGGAGGCATCAGTGCAGGAAGAAAGGACTCAGAGCATGCACTATTCCCTTATTACACCGATGATAAGATAACCGTTTCATCAGAAGATACAGGAAGCAAAACAATTATAGCGGTGTATATCAAGGGCGAACGTTTTATCTGGGAACCATTTTCAGTAAGAACAGAAGCGATGTTTAACTGCACCCGTAACTTGTACAAGAGCCGGTTCAGCAACAAAATTATTTTTGAAGAAATCAATAAAGATATAGGATTAAGTTTTCAATACCAATGGTGTTCTTCCAGCCTGTATGGTTTTGTAAGAAAAAGTAAGCTGGTAAACTTTTCTTCAGAGGAGTTGCGGGTTTCTTTTTTAGATGGCTTGCAAAATATTTTGCCTTATGGCGTAGCCAGCGATTTGCAAACAAAAACCAGCAACCTCGCTGATGCTTATAAACGTTCCGAATTGATTACTGAAACAGGGTTGGGAATTTTTGCATTGAGTGCCATCATTGTTGATAAAGCAGAACCCAGCGAAGCACTAAAGGCAAATGTTGCCTGGAGTTTAGGATTGAATAATGTAAAATATCTGCTTTCTTCTTTGCAATTGAAAAATTTCAGAACAATCGGAGAGGTGCAACAGGAAGAAGATGTGAAAGGTGATAAGGGCAGCTATTTTGTAGTAAGTGAAATTACATTGCACTCAAATGAAGAAAAGCAATGGATGATAATGGCGAATGTAAACCAAAATCACTCTGCTGTTGTGCAACTGTCAGAAAGTATCAGGAGTGATAAGGAGTTGCATAAAAAAGTATTGGCAGATGTTGAGTTGGGAACAGCCAATTTAATCAAATTGGTTGCCGCATCTGATGGATTACAATCCACCGCTGATGGATTGAAAGATACACGACATTTTTCCAATGTGCTTTTCAACATTATGCGGGGAGGCATTTTTGATGATAACTATCAAATAGAAAAATGGGATTTCAGCAATTACCTGCGCAAAGCCAATCACAAAGTATTTGAAGAAGTAGAAATACATCTTCACCAACTGCCGGAGATTTTTTCTGTTACCCAATTGCGCAAAGTGGTGGATGGTTCCAGCAATATCAATCTTTACAGGCTGGCAACAGAATATTTGCCGTTGAAATTCAGCCGCAGGCATGGTGATCCGAGTCGGCCCTGGAACCAGTTTTCTATTAACACAAGAAGCGAAAAAGATGGTTCAAAAATTTTAGACTACCAGGGAAACTGGCGGGATATTTTTCAGAATTGGGAGGCATTGGCTCATTCCTACCCTGCATTTATAGAGGGAATGATTTATAAATTTCTCAACGCTTCCACTTTTGATGGTTACAATCCATATCGTGTAACTAAAGATGGTTTTGACTGGGAAACAATTGAACCGGATAATCCCTGGTCTTACATTGGTTACTGGGGCGACCATCAGGTTATTTACTTACTTAAGTTTCTTGAATTTTTATCGAATCATAAACCGGGTCATATTCAAAAACTGTTAAACAAAAATGGTTTTGTGTATGCCAATGTTCCGTATAAAATAAAATCATACAACGATATCCTGTATAATCCAAAAGACACGATTGAATTTGACCATAAGAACGACCGAAATATTCATGGGCGGATGAAAGCAATGGGAGCAGATGGCGCCTTGCTCACCAATGCAACAGGAGAAATCTATCATGTCAATTTCTGCGAGA
Source organism: uncultured Chitinophaga sp. (assembly GCA_964614285.1). Classification (GTDB taxonomy): domain Bacteria; phylum Bacteroidota; class Bacteroidia; order Chitinophagales; family Chitinophagaceae; genus JJ008. Next base: position 2,872 of record CAZTKV010000167.1, read on the forward strand.
AAATACTGGCAACGGTTTTGGCAAAGCTTTCCAATTTTGTTCCCGATGGCGGCATCTGGATGAACACACAAAGGCCGGAGTGGAATGATGCGAACAATGCACTGGTAGGTAATGGTCTTTCTATGGTGACGCTGTGTTACCTGCGCCGCTTCTTGAAATTTTTTGAAACCGTTTTTGAAAAAGCCGGAGCATCAGAAATAGAGATTTCTGAAGAACTGTATGTTTTTTTTAATAAAGTTGCTGAAACATTTGAACAATTTCAATCTGTTCTTTCAGGAGAAATCAATGATGCTGTAAAAAAACAAATAACAGATGCATTGGGCATGGCCGGCAGTGATTACCGTAACAGGATTTACAGCGATAAATTCAGCGGCAAAAAAAATATTGTTACAGCAAAAAAGCTTTCTGCTTTCATTATAGCTGCTAATAAGTTTTTGGAACATGCCATTGATGTGAACAAACGAAACGACGATTTATATCATACCTACAATTTGATATCTTATGATGACCATGCAGTAAAAGTTTCGCATTTAAGTGAAATGCTGGAAGGACAGGTTGCAGTATTGAGTTCCGGGTTTCTTACTGCTGAACAAAGTGCGAAATTGTTAGATGCACTAAAACAAAGTTCTTTATACAGAGAAGACCAGAACAGTTATATTCTTTACCCCAATAAAAACCTGCCGAAGTTTTTATACAAGAATACTATCCCTGGTAAATCGGCTGAACAATCCGCTTTACTGAAACAGTTATTAGCAGACGGCAATCTTTCCATTATTGAAAAAGATATAAAGGGTGATTTGCATTTCAACGGTAATTTCAGAAATGCCAATGATGTGGATGCTGCGTTAAAAAAATTAGACCATCGGTATTACAGTCTTGTTGAAAAAGATAAAACTCTTGTACTGCAAATTTTTGAAGAAGTTTTCCGGCACAAAGAATTTTCCGGCAGATCGGGTACTTTCTTTGGCTACGAAGGGCTGGGCTCTATTTACTGGCACATGGTTTCTAAACTGCTGCTCGCTGTGGAGGAAACTTGTCTCCGTGCCATTCAGGATAATACAGATGAAAAAACGATTCAGCGTTTAATAGAACATTACTACGATATCAACGAAGGCATTGGTGTGCATAAGCCGCCGCAACAGTATGGAGCATTTCCCACAGATCCGTATTCGCATACACCATTTGGCAAAGGCGCACAACAACCGGGCATGACGGGACAGGTGAAGGAAGATATTCTTTGTCGTTTTGGAGAACTCGGTGTATTTGTAAGTGAAGGAAAAATATTTTTCAATCCTGTCTTGCTGAGAAGAAATGAATTCAACAATAAATCAAGGAAGGTGGAATATGTGAATACAAAGGGTGAAAAAGAAGCGGTTGTTATAGACAGTAATACTTTGTTTTTTACATATTGCCAGGTTCCCGTTATTTTTTTATTGAGTGAGAAGGATGGTATTGAAATTACAAAAGCGAATGGTGCAGTCAGTAAATCTGAATCAACTATGCTGAATGAAAGCGATAGCATAGCAGTATTTCAACGAAACGGCGACGTGAAAAAGATAAAAGTTTTTTTGAAAGAAGAAAGACTTAGAGACAGTGTTGTATAAATTGATTGCCTGTGATAATAAAAATTTTATACTGTTTATTCTTTTATAGCATGGCAACAAAATTACATGCCCAGCAAAAAAAAGCGGCAATTCAAATTTTTGAAACGGCAGCTAATGGAAATAAACTAGCGGAAGTAATAGAATCCTCTGCTTCTGCCAATGCTGTTCATATTTCAATCAACCCGAAAAAACAATTTCAAACCATCACCGGTTTTGGCGGTTCGTTCACTGAAGCCTCCGCCTATCTACTCAACAAACTAAGCAAGGCAAACAGGGATAAAATACTCAAAGCGTATTTCAGTGAAGAAGGTGCTAACTACTCGCTGACAAGAACACATATCAACTCCTGTGATTTTTCATTGGGCAATTATGCCTATGCCAATGTTGCCGGTGATAAAAACCTGGAACACTTCACAATTGATGAAGACCGGAATGACTTGATCCCGATGATAAAAGATGCAATGAGCATTTCAAAAGAAGGGTTTAAAATTATTGCTTCTCCCTGGACGGCACCACCATGGATGAAGGACAACAACGACTGGCGTGGCGGAAAACTGCTACCTCAATACAGGGAAACATGGGCATTGTATTTTTCAAAATATATTAATGCATATAAAAAGGAAGGAATAAACATCTGGGGAGTTACTGTAGAAAACGAGCCGCTGGGCAATGATAAGAATTGGGAGAGCATGCACTTTACTCCGCAGGAGATGACAGATTTTGTACGGGATTATCTCGGCCCGCAATTTGAAAAAGATGATTTATCGCATATTCCTATTCTTGGCTATGACCAAAACCGTGGTGAAGAGTTAGAGAAATGGGCGAAAGCAATGTTTGAAGATAAAGCAGCTGCAAAATATTTTGGCGGAACAGCTGTGCACTGGTATGCCAGTACATATAATTATTTTCCTGCATCATTACAATTCACACATCAAATGGCGCCAACAAAGTATTTAATAAACACCGAAGCATGTGTGGATGCAGAAGTACCCAAATGGAAAGATGATAACTGGTACTGGAGCAAAGAAGCTACCGATTGGGGCTGGGATTGGGCCGGTGAAAAAGAAAAATATTTACATCCGAAGTATGTCCCTGTGTTTCGCTATGCAGGCGACATCATCGGTTGTTTAAATAATTATGTGGACGGATGGATTGACTGGAATATGGTGCTCAACAAACAGGGCGGCCCGAACTGGTTTAAAAACTGGTGTATAGCACCAGTGATTGTGGGTGAAGAAAAAGATGAAGTGTATTTCACGCCACTGTATTATACCATGGCACATTTCAGCAAGTTCATTCGCCCCGGTGCGGTAAGAATTGGTTTTGAAAATTCAGATAAAGATTTAATGGTAACAGCGGCACAAAACCCGGATGGAACAGTTGCGGTGGTACTATTTAATCCAAATGAAAAAGAGAAGCATG
>CAZTKV010000168.1:0-1172 GCA_964614285.1 uncultured Chitinophaga sp.
TGAAACCACATTTTACATAATACTCAATTAGTTTCGGATTATCACCCCAGGTATCCATCCGTATGAATTGTTTGTCCAGCCGGCGTCCATGTTCTTTGGCCCAATCAATTATTTTACTTGTATAATTATTACCCCGGTGTTTTGGGTGAGTAGTAATGCGGTGAATATAAACAGAAGGATCATTATTCCGATCGCCCCAGATAAAGGGGTCATCATAGACTGTTAGAAAAATACAGACTATTGTATCATTATCCAGTATTTTCCATTGACGGCGTTCTTCAATTTCAATTTTGATCATGGCAGGGTCAAAAGATTGCCAACACCTGTTCGATTTTTCTTTCTGGTATTCTCTTGCTGCATCATACAAACTTAGCATCATAGGTATGTCAGCAATGGTGCAGTTGACGATTTGCATACTGTAAACTTAATCAGAATTTTTGGCCATAATAAAAAAGCCGCCCCCCGAAAGAAGCGGCTTAGTTATAGCTGGCAATCGTCTAAAAGCTAAAAGCAATACGGGCAAACAGGCGACGTCCGGCTGTTCCCATTTGCACCGCATCCCAGGCACCGCCTGTTTCAGTGTTATAGGCCCAGTCTTTAGCCCCTTTTACCACGCCAAAATCAGGGTGTGCATTCAACAGGTTATCAATTCCAAGATGCAGCGTTAGTTTTTTAAATAAAGGATGGCTGGCATAAATATCGGTCACCAGTTTTCCGGAATAATCAAACTGATCAGGCACATCACCACTACCATTATCCAATGGAACAGTAGGTGATATTCCTAATCCATCCTGTCCATAACCCAACAAGGTTACTTTTCCAAAGTAAGTTAGCCTTGTCCCCAGTGTAAGTTTCTTCCTTCCATACTCAAAACTGAAGGCTCCTTTCATTTTGGGTGCAGAAGCCAGGATAAATTTTTGTTCCCTGTCGCTCAAAAAAGTCTGGCGCAGGAATGCTGAACCACTGAGTTTAGACGGAACATTGATTTTATCAATCTCCATGTTTTGAATATTACCTGCAAATAAGGCACGGTAGCGGCTGTCGCCAACTTTCTTATTGTAGTCAATCACCACATCAATACCAGAGTTGGTTGTATTAACAGCATTTGCAAAGAACTGTGCATAGCTAACATTTAATGCTGCCATTTGCGAAGCAAGACCCGGATCAAGACC
>CAZTKV010000168.1:1272-4577 GCA_964614285.1 uncultured Chitinophaga sp.
CCAGTACTGAATGAACCTCTCAGGTTAATATTTTTTGAGGCTTTTACCCTGGTAGCGAATTTATAGTTATGGGTAAATCCAAAATCACTATAATTTTCGAGGCGAACTGCGAGGTTAACTAACCAGGCTGGTACGATATCGAATTCTGCATCACCATAAAATCCTAAAACATTACGCTGTGCATTTACTTCATCGTTGGGCTGATATCCCGGAAACCCTTGTGCACCGGTGGCCTTGTTGCCAGAGAGATCATAATTGGTGTAGGAAGCTTCTTCACCGGCATATATTTTATAGTTTTCATAGCGATACTCTACACCTAATCCAAGGTTAAAGTTTTTTGCAAATTCCCGGCTAAAGTTCAGGTTGCTGGTGTTTTGTAAGAAAGAAAAACCACCATCATCAAAATGTCTCTGAGCTGAACCAAGGGAAGCATTGAAAGTTTTGTCGCCATAAAAATGAAAATTATTTTTTCCGACAGTGTTACTAAGGTCCCAGTTCCAGTTACCCCAGGCCACTCCTTTAAAACCTCCTGTTATAGAAAAGTCTTTGATCTTTGTTTGTATATGAGGGCTGTACCAGATTTCTCCATCACTGCCTACTCTCATTACTTCGGGTACAAATATCAAATCCCCCATTGCATCGGTGGGAAACCGATCGGGTCTGGCTGACCAGTTGCGGGTGAATGCGTACGCATCAGATGATTTACTATTGTGCCCGCCAAATGAGTAAAAAGATGTTTTCCCTTTACCCGGCAATTCAAGATTATAAAAAGTTCCAAAGGTGTTAACGCCTGCATCTCCATGGCCACGACGATAGATGTTTAAATACATTGCTTCATCATCAGTCTGGTAATTGGCTGTTTTTAATGCCTGGCGGAATGTTTTAGAAGTGCTAACTCCATCAAAAGTAAGATTGATAAATCCTCCTTTTTTACCTAAGGGCAGGCCAAAATTTATATTAGCAGCGATTGATTTACCATCAAATTTTCCTGCATGTTCATAATCCTTGTGTAAACCCGATTCAAAAGCCGTATTGAATTTAGGATCATAATAAGCAGCTACACCTACAGCTCCGTTTATTTCATTAACTGTTTTTTTGGTAACCAGGTTGATAACACCTGCGATAGCATCAGAACCATATTGAGCTGAGGCGCCATCTCTCAGAATTTCAACCCTGTCAATGGCGGACGAGGGCAGTGAGTTGAGGTCAGTACCGGTATTGCCACGGCCTCTTGTTCCAAACATAGCTACGAATGCAGTCTGGTGGCGGCGTTTACCATTTACCAGTACCAGTGTCTGGTCAGGGCCAAGACCACGCAAAGTTGCCAGGTCAATATGATCAGCTCCATCGCTGCCACTTTGCTTATTGTAATTGAAAGAAGGAGCAGCATAATTTAGTATAGAAGTCAGATCCATTCTGGCAGTAGGAGCTGCAGCCTGTGCTACATTTATCACATCAACCGGTGCTGTGGTTTCAGTTTTTACCCTTCCTGCTCTCCGGGATCCTACCAGCACCACTTGCCCAAGTTCTTCAATTGATTGAGCCAGTGTTATATTGAGTGGACCGGAAACATTGGCTTTCAATGTTTGTTTTACAAACCCGATGGAAGAGATCTCCAGCTCATCATCGGAATTTACTGTAAGACTAAATGTACCGTCGGCACCGGTTAATGCCATTTTACCGGTTTTTTTCGATTTTACAGTTACACCTGCAATGGGCAGGCCATTGGCATCGGTTATTTTACCAGTCACAGCCTGTTGTGCTATAACTGCAATGCCTGTAAATAAGAAAGAGAAAAATAGAAAGAGAGCCTTTCTCATATTGATTAGTTTGGTTAAAAGATAACTTAAATATAAAGTAAAATATATTTAAAAGAAATGGGTTTCTGTTAACCACTGTGGATATTGGTTTTTACACTATCGGGTTCTTAAAAAATCTTCCAGTGAATTAGCTGACTTTTCAATGCCATAGTAACTAAAAAATCCTGCTTTTTTAGTTACTGTTTCCATTATGGGAACCTTCAGAAATTTTACTGCGCAGTTGTTGCAACTACCTTTTGTGCGGCCAGTTTCCCGGGATATTCTTCCAATGCCTTCTCCAGGCAATTCATTGCTGCATTAATTGCATCAAGGTTTAGTACATAGGCCAGTCGCACTTCATTTTTGCCTAACCCGGGGGTACCATAGAATCCCGTGGCTGGCGCCAACATGACTGTTTGATTATTATGTGAGAACTCTTCGAGCAGCCACTGACAGAATTTGTCGCTATCGTCAATGGGCAGCCGGGCAATTGCATAGAAAGCACCGCCGGGGTTTGGACAGAAAACGCCGGGCATTGCATTAAGACGGCTTACCAATAAATTTCTTCGCCGCAGATATTCTCTCTTAGGGGCATCAAAATAACTGTCTGGCAGATCCACCGCAGCTTCACCCATAATTTGTGCGAGCCCGGGGGGGCTTAATCTTGCCTGGGCAAACTTCATGGCAGCATCATACACCATTTTGTTTTTGGTCACCAATGCACCCAGTCTTGCTCCGCAGGCACTGTATCTTTTTGATATGGTATCCATCAGCACCACATGTTGATCCAACCCTTGTAAATGCATGGCACTGACATAATCGCCATCATAGCAAAACTCACGGTAGGCTTCATCACTGAACAGGTATAAGTTATATCTGATACAAATATCTTTCAGCGCTTCCATTTCTTCGCGGCTGTAGAGGTAACCAGTCGGGTTATTTGGGCTGCAGATAATGATCGCTTTGGTTTTATCTGTTATTACTTTTTCGAAATCTGCAATAGGGGGCAGGGCAAACCCTGTTTCTATCCGGGATGTGATAGGAACAACATTCACACCAGCGGCGCAGGCAAAGCCATTGTAGTTGGCATAAAATGGTTCAGGAATGATCACTTCATCACCTGGATTGAGACAGGTAAAAAAGCCAAACATGATGGCCTCGCTTCCTCCTGTTGTTATCAGTATCTGGTCATGAGCAACTTCGATGCCTACTTTTTTGTAATACTGTACCAGTTTGCGGCGATAACTTTCATTACCTGCACTATGACTATACTCCAACACTTTGATGTCAGCATGCCGCACCGCATCCATAATAGCTGGTGGTGTTTCTATATCGGGTTGGCCGATATTCAGGTGATATACCTTAATACCTTTCTTCTTAGCTGCCTCGGCATAGGGCACCAGTTTCCTGATTGGGGAGGGGGGCATTTGATTGCCCCTTTGCGAGATTGTTAGCATTGGACAAAGGTAGGGTTCATTGTTCAATGACTAATATCTGTAAAAAACT
>CAZTKV010000168.1:4677-5817 GCA_964614285.1 uncultured Chitinophaga sp.
GGCAAAGAGGGTTGAAAATCAGTAATTTTTTGACATTAATCAACTCAATTACTAAAAAAATGGCATTGTAATTGTTAACTTTATATGATTAAAATCTAACTATATGATTACCATTACAATCGTTGTTTGCCTGCTTTTTGTGGCATTCTTTACAGCCTCTGTTATTGCTGTAAAAACTGAAGCAGAAAGAGGAAGACAATAGTATACGTTAGTTGGCAAGAAATTATGTCTGAGGCTTATAAAAGCCTTTATAGAAAACCCTGCTCCAAAGCGGGGTTTTCTAGTTTTTTATGATCTTGAATTCCACTCTTCTGTTCATTTGACGGCCTTCATCTGTATCGTTAGGAGCTACCGGTTGTGTCTCTCCATATCCTTTCGAGGTAATTCTGTGTGGGGCTATACCTTTTGCTAAGATATATTCCATCACAGACCGGGCCCTGTTATCACTTAACCTGATATTATAGTTATCTGAACCCCTGCTATCCGTGTGTGCACTCATTTCAATTTCTATGGCAGGGTTTTCATTCAGCAACTTAACTACCCTGTTCAGCTCTATAAATGATTCGGGCCGAAGGTCCCATTTATCAAAATCAAAAAACACGTTATTCAACCGTACGACCTGTCCTATTTCAATAGGAACGAGATACAGGTCTTTATGAATTACTTTATATCCTGCCTTAACCAGGGAGTCGAGATTAAGATTTTCTGACTGGGCAAAGAAATGATCGGCCGTGGCTCTTATCAGGTAATTTTTATCGTACGGTAATACAATTTTGAAAGACCCGTCTCCGGGGTTGGAGATCGCATTGCCAGCTTCTGTTCCCTCGGGCAAAGTCTCATACAGCAAAGAAGCGCTGATTGGCTGATTTGTTTTTTTGTTGTACACATTACCACTAACCAGTACTACCGGATCCGGTTTTTCCCTTTCCAATAATTTTACTCTTACAATATCACTTTCACCATATCCTTCCTGGCTGGTGGTGAGGTAAGCATATTCTCCGCCGGCATCCAGGGTAAAAAATGCATCCCAATCAGCACTGTTGATAGGAGCGCCAAGATTTACCGGGTCACTCCATTTCTGCCAGCTGTCATCAAGCCTTTTAGTCATCCATATGTCATTATCACCTAAACCACCCGGCC
>CAZTKV010000169.1:0-1302 GCA_964614285.1 uncultured Chitinophaga sp.
GTACTCACCATCCAGGCAGAATGCTGAATATGATTTTGCAGGTAGCTGTGTATACCATAAGTATATCCTTTGTCCTCTCTTATATTACTCATGAGCCTGGAACCAAAAAAACCACCAAACAATGCATTCAATACCTGTACTTTTAAAAAGTCAGGATGATGGCGGTTGGGAAATGGTCTGGCAATACGAATGGAGCCCTGTACCCCTGCTGCATCATTTGTTATTCTGACTTTTTTCTCTATTGCCGGATGCAAAGCAGGGTGCTTTACTTCTACCGGTTTATTGGGCAGGTCTCCGAAAAAACGATTCATCAGTTTGTCAATACCCGCAGGCAGTTTTCCTGCCACAAACATGATCAGTTTACCCTGCAGGTAATATTGGTTATAAAAATTCAGCAACTGGTCTCTTTGCAAGGCATCAAACTCTTCTGCACTGCTGTATTTTCCATACGGATGTTTCTCTCCGTATAAATAGGCATCAATTAAACGGCCGGCAACAAAATCACTTTTTTTCAGGCTCACTTTCAACCGCTGTTTCATGTTTTGCTGGTAGATCGCCAGTTCCTCCGAAGGCATAGTGGATTCTGTGATCAGCTCTTTCACTACCGGTAACAATTCGTTGATATGTTTGGTAAGGCAGTGAAGTGTTATAGTAGCTGTTTCATTATAACAACTGCGGTTGAGATAAGCTCCGTAATATTCAAAATGTTCATTGATCTGGAAGGCTGTCCGCTTGGTAGTGCCGTTGCGCAATAAAAAATTGGTAGTGGCCGCCACCAGGTTTTGCTCTTCCTGGGTATTACCGGCAAAGAACACCCATTCCGTCAGCATCACTTCTTCGGCACCGGCATCTACGGCATACACTTCCACCCCGTTATCTAATACAAAATGCTGATAAGGTTTAAGGCTCAGTTTAAAATTAACGGCATCTACGATAGCAGGTGCCTGTTTCCTGTCTGGCATAATTGTTCCTTTCTTTTCTTCTTCCTGATTAATTATTCGACAAATAATGGATCGTATTTGAGTTTTCCACACGGAAAATAGCCCGGCTCTCCTGCAGAATATCTTCGGTGGTCACCGTGCCATACTTCTGCAATTCATAATTCATCCAGGCTGCGTCGCCCAGTATTTCATAATAAGCAAGGCTGTTAGCCCTGTTCATCACACTCATATCTTCAAAAGCGATCATGCTCTCAGTTTTATTCTTTACCTTCTGCAGCTCTGCTTCACTCACCAGTTCATTTTTCATTTTATCCAGTTCTGCTTCTACTGCTTTCTCTGCCTCTTCTATCTTCACTCCCTT
>CAZTKV010000169.1:1402-3770 GCA_964614285.1 uncultured Chitinophaga sp.
ATCGTCATCCAGCGATAGGGATGTTTGGTATAAGCCAGTTCCCGCATCTTATGCCATACATCCCCATAAGGTTTGGTGAGATAGTGCTCTTTGAATTCTTCACACACTACTTTACGTTGTGTTTCCAGACTCTTTTCACCAAAAGCCAGTGACAACATACGATCACTTTCTAACCAGAAAGCGGTTTCCAGGTTTTCTGCCGGTAACTGGATATAATAGTTGGTAAGATCGTTGGTGGTGTAGGCATTGTTTTCTCCGCCCGCCATCTGTAACGGCTCATCATAACTGGGAATGTTGACAGAACCACCAAACATCAGGTGTTCAAATAAATGAGCAAATCCGGTACGGTTAGGATCTTCGTCTCTTGCCCCCACATCATACATAATGTCCATCACCGCCATGGGAGTAGAAAGATCCTGGTGAACAATGACCCGCAGTCCGTTGGCGAGGGTAAATTTTTCAAACTGAATCATAAAAGAATAACAATCTTAATGTTGAAATGTTACAAGCAGTAAAAGTACCGAAAATATGGCTGCTGTTGCTACGGGTAGCGCCACGAACCGGGGAAATCAGAGTATGCTTTTCACCTTGAATTCAAAGTCCTTCATCGCACCATCCCGGCGCACAATGATCTTTATTTTTTCATTAGGAGCCTGTAAGGCGATTTTATATTGATTCAGGTTTTGCGAAAAGTTTTTATTTACGGCGATCACCTCATCACCTTCTTTCAATCCGCAAGCTTCTGCCGGTGAACCTTTGGCAATATCCCCTATTACAATTCGTCCGCCGATCAGGTACAGTTCCACCCCGGAATAAGAATAATCGAACACATCATTAAAATGGGTATTAGGCGTAATATAAATATCTCCTTTTGCATAATTCAGGATCACATTGAAACGCCGCAAAATATCATTGCCAAGCAGGCCGCCCATATAGGGATAAGACGTAACATTGAATTCATCATCAAAAATAAAAATGGGCACATTCCTGAACTTATAAGGTCCTACTCTTACCTCTTTCATAACCGTTAGTTCCATATCAATTTTTCCTCCCAGGCCTTCGCCTTCCTTCACCCATCGTTTCCTTTTATTGCTGATAATGGCACTGTCCTCTACAAAATCTCTTGATAGCAACAGACAGAGCCCTGCTCCCATATCATATAAAAATCTGGAGTAGATCGTCCTTTCATCCTTTACCCGTAACGGTTGTGTCACCAACTGGCTGATAGATGGTTTCAGTAAATAACCTCCCCTGGGATAACGAAAAGTACCCTTGGTAAAAAAAGTAACTTTCATACTGTCATAATCCATCTTCATGATATACCGGCTGAATACAGAATAACCAATGATGCCATCGATCCGCTCTCCGTATACAGCAGTCAGTATTTCATAATCATTGATATGAAAGTTGAGGTTATCGATAGTAAGACCGGGCAGGTGCAACTGCCTGTCATATAAGAAACTTACTTTTTTTATACCTGCTATCCCACGGATGGTCCGGTCTGTCGGGGTAGGAACCAGTCCCAGGTAATCAACCGTAGAAGAGTCGAGTGATATACCACTGCTGCCCGTATCCAGAATAAAATTGAGTGTATCCGGAAAACTATCCACTCTTGCCCGCAGGATGACGATACCACCCGTAAGCTGGGTAAATGGAACGGCAGTGATCCGTTTGGATGGTGGTTCTATGAATTCTTCCTGTGCTTCCAGTGTAAACCCTGCAAGGGATAACAAACCCAGGAGGAAACTGGTTACAATTTGGTATAGGTGCCTGGCAGCGATCATCGTTCTTTAAGACAGCCCTGCTTCGCAAAATGATGCAATACAGGCTGCTGTTTATCTAAATATACTTTAATATCGTCACTCACTTAAACCGTTCAACACATTATAACAGCAGCGCTTACCTTTGCACCATGCAGTTAAATGAGTTGTACGACAAGGCCGCTAATTTCGGCTTTCTTTCCGTAGAAGAAGGTGTTTTCCTTTATCGACAGGCTCCGCTGGCCGAACTGATGTTTCTGGCGGACGAACTGCGAAAGAAGCAGGTGCCGCACGGCAAAGTAACCTGGCAGATAGACCGCAATGTGAACACCACCAATGTATGCATCGCCAATTGTAAGTTTTGCAATTTTTACCGCATACCGGGACATGCCGAAGCCTATATCACTGACATGCCCACGTACCGCAAAAAAATTGAAGAGACATTAAAGTATGGCGGCGACCAGTTGTTATTACAGGGCGGTCATCATCCTGAATTAGGATTACAATTCTATGTGGATACATTCAGGCAGATAAAAGAAGAATTTCCCAACATCAAACTGCATGCACTCGGCCCGCCCGAAGTAGCACATATCACCAAGCTGGAAAAA
>CAZTKV010000169.1:3870-5706 GCA_964614285.1 uncultured Chitinophaga sp.
AAAATAAGAGAAGTGCAAGAGATGGCGAAAGAAGGAGGCAAAGGCCTGCCTGCCGGCAGGCAGGGTTTCCTTGCTTTCATTCCATGGACCTTCCAGGATGTGGATACATTACTGGCCAAAATAAGAGGAGTGCATAATCTTACAACAGCCGAAGAGTATATCCGTATGATTGCCCTCAGCCGCATCATGCTTCCGAATGTAAAGAACATACAGGCCAGCTGGCTGACCGTAGGAAAAGAAACAGCTTCCATCTGTTTACATGCCGGCGCCAATGATTTTGGTTCTATCATGATAGAAGAAAATGTGGTAAGTGCTGCCGGCGCCCCGCACCGGTTCACCTATAAAAGTATTCAGCAGGCCATCCGGGAAGCAGGCTTTGAGCCACAACTGCGCAACCAGCAGTATGAGTGGAGAGAGATTCCGGAAACCATCGAAGAACAAGTAATCAATTACTAAAGAGACTCTTTCCTGCACCGCATAAAATTTAAACCCATTAAAAGAATTCGTCTTGGATAACCTTCTGTCATTTCGGCGAGCTCCTTTTGCCGGTTTATTACTGGTACTTGTTTTCTTGCTGTTCTGGCGACTGGGATCATCCCCCATATATATTCTTGATGAAGCAAAGAATGCACAATGCGCAAGAGAAATGATGCAACGAAATGACTGGGTTGTTCCCACTTTTAATGAAGAGCTTCGCACAGATAAACCGGTTTTGCATTATTATTTTATGATTGTTGCCTATAAACTGTTTGGCGTATCAGCTTTTTCAGCCCGGTTTTTTTCAGCAATTTTTGGTGTCTTAACCATACTTATCACCTTTTTCTTTGCAAGGCGTTTTGCAAACCCGCTAACAGCATTCTGCAGCGCATTGGTACTCACTGCTTCCTCACATTTTTTATTCGAGTTCCGTTTATCAGTACCTGATCCCTACCTTATCTTTTTTATCACAGCCGGTCTTTTTTCCGCCTACACCTATTTGCAGCGGCAACAATTTATTTTCATAATGGCTGCGGCCCTTGCTTTTGCATTAGCCACCTTATCCAAAGGGCCGGTAGCACTACTGCTACCGGGATTGTCATTGCTGATCTGGGTGTTTTTAAAAAAGAAATGGAAAGCGGTTTTTAACTGGAAGCTGGTCGCTGCTATTGCTTTGTTTATCCTTGTAGCACTGCCCTGGTACCTGGCAGTAGACCAGGCTACCAATGGTGAATGGACAAAGGGGTTTTTTTTAGATCATAATCTTAACCGGTTTGCCAGTCCGAAGGAAGGACATGGCGGCTTTTTCTTTGTCACCGTCCTGTTTGTTCTTGCGGGTATGTTGCCATTTGTTTTTTATACAGGTGAAGTCATTAAAAACAAGAAAACCCTTTTTAAAGAAGACCTGGTGAAATTTTCAGCGATCGTTGTGCTGGTCTATGTTGTTTTCTTTTCGATTTCCAGCACCCGCCTTCCCAACTACCCGATGCCCTGTTATCCTTTTGCTGCCATTATTTTCGGGCATTACCTGGAAAAACTGCTAAGCGGAAAAACCGCTTTTAAGACATACCCGCAGATCAGTCTGTTGGTTTTTCTGTTACTGGTACCCATAGCTGCCTTGATAGCGGTCCGTACTGAAAACGAGATCAATTATGAGAAAGGATTACTGGCCATTCTTTTTTTACCGGCTTTACTTATTATTTTAATCCTTCTGCGAAAAAATTTATCGAGCCAACACATACTTCTTTCTGTCATAGCCTGCTATTTACTTTTTAACAGCTTTTTTCTGCATTACCTGTACCCTGCAACTTATAAGCAGAACCCGGTAGCCCAAACAATTCACCTGCTGCAGGGCCGGCA
>CAZTKV010000170.1:0-5665 GCA_964614285.1 uncultured Chitinophaga sp.
CTGGAAGATATGGATAAAACAACTGTATTGCATATATGAATAAGGTACTTTGTATAGGAGAAGCCCTCATTGATATGATCTGCATAGATAAGGGAAGCACATTAAATGATGGAGAGAACTTTCTGAAGAAACCAGGCGGTGCACCAACCAATGTAGCCGCAGCTATTGCCGCCTTAGGCGGGAAGGTGGAACTTGCTGCTAAAGTAGGGGTTGACCCATTTGGTAAACACCTGGTCAGTGTAATGAAAGATTTTGGCGTAGGAACATCTTATATGCTTCAGGATGCTGCTCATTTTACCACCTTTGCATTTGTGTCTTTAATGGAAAATGGAGAAAGAGATTTTTATTTTAACCGTGGCGCCGATGGTCAATTGAGCGAGACGGATATTGAAGATATTGATTTAAACGGCGTTTCCATTATCCACTTCGGCTCAGCTACCGGCTTTTTACCCGGGCCTTTACAGCAAGCATACAAAAAACTTTTACAGGAGGCCATGGTGAGGAATATTTATGTCAGTTTTGATCCTAATTACCGCCACCTGCTGTTCCGGAATAATACACAATCATTCATTGATCAAAGCAGGTATTTTTTAGAACGTTGTCATTTTTTTAAAGTCAGCGATGAGGAAGCAATGCTGTTGACAGGAGAATCCACATTAATGGCTGCCGTGAGTATATTGTTACAATATACAAAATCAACTTTCGCTATTACATTGGGCAAAGAAGGTACGATGCTGGGAATCAATGGTAAGACGGAGATAATACCCAGCATACCAGTGAATCCCGTTGATACCACTGGCGCAGGAGATGCATTTGTCGGAGCTGTATTATATCAGTTGTCCGCTAAATCACTTGACCAGATTAATTTACTAACTGATGATGAGTGGAAGCATATCATCCAAAATGCAAATAAAGCAGGAGCAAGAACCTGTGAGTATATGGGAGCAATGGAAGCATTCAAACACCTGAGTAACGATATTTTTAATTAAAAGATCGATCAGATGTATAATTACGGGTTACACCAGCAGATCAACCGGGCCATACAAGATGCCGGCATGGATATTAGTGATAAGGATAATTTATTCTACACCCGGTTCATGGCAAATGCAGCAGCAATTTTTGATCTGTATATGCAGCTATATGAGCATCATCCAAAAGCAGAAAAGAATTTCAGCCAACTTATGCAAACCATAATAAAGGGCTATAAAAAACGACCTGAAGCGCTGAAACAACGGGATATTGTAAAAAGTGAAACGACCCATTGGTTTTTAAGTAACCAGATCACCGGTATGAGTTTATATGTGGACAGGTTTTGCGGTGACCTGAAGAAATTAATTGATAAGCTTGATTATTTTGAAAAACTCGGAGTAAACTTTCTGCACCTGATGCCACTCTTTGAAAGCCCGGCTGGTGAAAGCGATGGGGGATATGCAGTATCTGATTTCAGAAAGGTAGACAGCAGGTTTGGTACATTAAATGATCTGAAGGTATTGCAGCAGGAAATGCAGCAACGAAATATGTACCTGATGCTTGATATTGTACTCAATCATACTTCACAAAGGCATGAATGGGCACAAAATGCCCGGCAGGGGGAAAAGAAATACCAGGATTATTACTATTTCTATAATGACAGAAGCCTGCCCGATCAGTATGATCAGACCATGCCTGAAATATTTCCTGAAACTGCACCTGGCAACTTTACATATATCGAAGAATGTAAGAAATGGGTGATGACTGCTTTTCATAATTATCAGTGGGATCTTAATTACAAGAACCCGCAGGTACTGGTAGAAATGATAGATACTATTTTCTTTTACGCCAACCTTGGGGTAGATGTGCTTCGTATAGATGCTCCGGCATTTATCTGGAAACAATTAGGTACAACTTGTCAAAATTTACCCCACGCGCATACATTATTGCGATTAATAAAACAATGTGTGGAAGTGGCCGCTCCGGGAATGGCTTTGTTAGGCGAAGCAATAGTTGCACCAAAAGAAATCTTAAATTATTTCGGTACAGGAAATTATACAGCCCGGGAATGTGATTTTGCTTATAATGCCACCCATATGGCACTGCAATGGGATATGCTTGCCACAGGTGATACGAAAGTAATGCTGGCCGCACAGCATGAGCTATTAAAAAAGCCGTTTGGAACTTCATGGATTACTTATACAAGGTGCCATGATGATATTGGCCTGGGATATGATGATTATATGATTCAACAAGCCGGATACAATGCATATGAGCACCGTAAATTTTTGAAGGATTATTATTCAGGCAATCATACTGATTCTCCGGCAACCGGCGCTTTATTTTCCAGTAATCCTAAAACGGGTGATGCAAGAATTAGCGGTTCACTTGCATCTCTTTGTGGATTGGAAAAAGCAATAGCGTTAAATGATCCTTACCTGGTAGAGACAGCAATTCAAAAAATTATATTGATGCAGGCACATAGTTTTTTCCTGGGTGGATTACCAATGTTATTTTATGGTGATGAAGTTGGTTATACAAATGACTATTCGTACCTGAAGGAAGAAGGGAAAAGTTATGACAATCGCTGGATGCACCGGCCTGTAATAGATTGGGAAAGAAATAAAAAAATTGATGAGCCGGATACTATAGAAAATAAAGTCTTTAGTGCTACACAACGACTCATTGCTGTTCGGCGGAAGTTAGATATGGTGGCTGATTACAGTAATCTTGTATGGATGACGCCGCACAATATTCATGTAGCAGGTTTTATAAGGGCTATTGATGAAAGAAAACTATTTGGAATTTTTAATTTTAAAGATAAACCTTCCTATCTCACCTGGTATGCTTTTAAAGAGCATAACCTTACTGCAACTAAGTTATTTGATCATTGGGAAAATATAGTATATGATATCGGCGAGGATAGGGAATATCTTATTATCAAGCCATACGGATTTTTATTGTTGGAACCTGCATAAAATTATTAATCACAAGGCCCATATTTTTTGATAAGAGCCAATAGCACTCCATTTGTCCAGCCAAAACCATCTTGCCCTTCATACTCCCCACCTCCGGCTTCAAGATGAGTATCAACAACATTATATTTTTCCATCAGCTTGCCGGAACGTTTGAATACAGCGGTATTTAGTTTGATCCATCGTACTGCTATTTCTTTTGCAAGAGAAGTGTGCCCATAATTTTCCAACCCGGTAATAGTCATCCATTGTAAAGGCGCCCAGCCGTTTGGGGCATCCCATTGCTGCCCTGTAGTTTCTAATGTAGTAAGCACTCCGCCGGGCTGAAGAAAATTTTCTTGTATATGCAGGCTGATTTTTTCCGCCTGTTCTGCTGAAGATATCTTAAAGAAGAGCGGGGTTACTCCTGCCAGCGTCATTGTTTTTTTTTGATGATTACCTGACCAGTCAAAATCAAAATAAAAACCAACCTCCTCATTCCAGCAATATTGTTCAATGGCTTTCTTCCTCTTTTCTGCTAATGCTGCATAATTACGGGTATTAGTTTTATCTCCATTCATTTCGTATGCTTCTGCAATAGACTGTTCAAGATGGTATAAAAGGCAATTCAGATCAACCGGAATGATATCGGTAGTATGTATTGTTTCAAAAGAGTTTTTTTCTTTAAACCACCGGCTGCTGAAGTCCCATCCGGATTCTGCACCAGCTCTAAGGTGACTATAAAGTATTTGCGGATCTTGTGATGATTGATGAGATAATTCAATGTCTTCACGAAAAGATTCTGGCCGGGCAGTATTGTTTTCATCACAATAGCGGTTTAGTATTTCTCCTCCTGGCATTCTGACTACATGATATTTTGCCGGGTTTGCTTTGTTTAAGCTATCTGATCCTTTCATCCAGAACTGGTACTCTTTTTCCAGTTGTGGTAAATAAGGTATCAGTATTTTTTCACCCTTTAGTTCACCTAATAATTTTATCATCAGCGAATAAAATGGTGGTTGCGAACGACCAATAAAATAACTCCGATTACCGTTGGGAATATACCCCAGGGTATCTATCAGGTAGGAGAAATTTTTAACCATATTCTCCACCATTTCGGTTTTGCCTGATGCTTTTAAACCAAGCATAGTAAAATAGCTATCCCAATAATAAATCTCCCCGAATCTGCCACCCGGAACAATATAAGGGTATGGTAATGCTATTAGTGAGCCGCCTTTTTTATCTGGCGCCCTTGTAAGTACTGACCATAGGTCTTCTATATTACTTTCAACACTTTTGCTTTGGTCACTTTTATAGCCATTGGAGTGCGGCACAGGCAAATCAAAATGCTCTGTTACAAATTTTATTAAGGAAAAACCAGGTTCTTTTTTTTGCTTACTGTATGCAGCAATTATTTCTTCGGTTGAAAATATTGGAAGGCAATCCACAAAAGTTTTTCCATCAGGAAACACCCTGTTTAATTGTACCTCTTCGAAAAGCGGATTTAATCGTTGTATCTCCAGTAGTGCCATCGGCTAAAACAATTAATGGGAGCTACCCGTCGCTTTAATTTCCGGGATAACAGATTTTGGTTGTAGTTTCTTAAAAATAAAAAGAAGGATTATAAGTATTGCAATAGGGAGCAGGGAAAAGTAAAAAGCAGTTTGTCCGCCATATGCTTCAAATACATGGCCCGTGATAATAGAGCCGGTGGTTCCTCCCAGCGCTGAGAATACGACAATAAGACCGGACATAGCCCCATGTTTATGTGCCGGAAGATTACTAAGAATGACAGAATTGATGGCCGGGTAAATAGGAGCGAGGAATATACCAATAACAGGAAAAGCAAAAGCTACAAGAGGAATATCACTTAAATTATTGATCGGGATTCCAGAAACATTCTTAGCAAGTGGCACGGTGAGCAGTACCAAACCAGCTGCAGCAAGCAGGCAGGCCACTAAAAAAAATAACCAATCAATCTTACGCAGTAATAAACCTGCCAAAAATCTCCCCAACGCAATGGATGCAGACATAATACTTGCCATTTGAATACTAAGGCTGGTAGATAATTTTAATACATCATTATTAAACGTAGGCAGCCAGCTCATTATACTTTGTTCGATAAGCACATAAAAGAAAGCACAGAAAATAAAGACAAGTACTAATGGAAGGATTATCAGCCTCAGCATACCGGTAAAATCATCAGCTAATGATTTTGTTTCCTCTAATTCCGCTTTTTTAACCGGTGACTCATCAAGTTTTGTGGATAGTAATAATAAAAAGGCAAGGATTGATAGTCCCGCAATGATATAGTATACGATGAACCATTCAGTTGATTTTGGGTCTGCATCATTTACGAAAGCGCTAAAAATGAAATAACCTGCGAGGACTCCTATCATAAAGAAGGATTCCAGGAAACTCATCAGGCTAATGTGTTCTTTTTTACTTTTTGTTATCAGTCCGAGTGTTGCGAAGACGCTTACTTTAATAAGGGCAAAACTTACCCCAACTGCAGCAAACAACAGCTTGGTCATAAGAAATGTACTTACTGATGGTATAATGAGGCACATAACGGATACTAATACAAGGGCAAAAAGCATCGCTTTTTTGTATCCTATCCGAACAACATATGAAGCAAGAAGAAAAGAGGCAATAGCTATACTAAGATCTTTAAATGCTTCAAGGGTGCTTGCAGATCCTTTAGAAATTCCGAAATTATTTTGCACCTGTAATATCACTGT
>CAZTKV010000171.1:0-2325 GCA_964614285.1 uncultured Chitinophaga sp.
GTTTTAAACAGTCCTTGTGCTGGCGCAAAAACTGATAATACCAAAAAAGGAAGTATAAAAGCCGTTTTTCTCATTTAAGCAGCCTTAAAAATAACCCTGCCGATGTAAATAAAAACCAAAAGTTTACTAATGGGAAAACCAGCTTTTTAATGGTCAGAGATCGCCCAACAGAGGCCTGATGACTATATCTTCCACACAAGCCTGAGCAGAAAGTTGCGACGAAGCAAGCACCATTTTGGCAATATCATCAGCTTCCATAATCCGTTTGGAAGAATTATCATAGTTACCCCAGGAATCGGTCATCACTGCCCCGGGGTGAACAGCGGTGACTTTTATACCATGCGGCTTCATTTCCTCCCGCAGGTTCTTACTGAAACCATACATAGCAAATTTGCTGATACTGTAGGCTCCACCATTTGGGTAAGCATGCAGTGAAGCTATCGAACATATATTGAAAATATGTCCCCTCTTCTGCTGCATCATCAGTGGCAAAACAGTTCTTGTTACATGATAAGCACTATAGAGGTTCGTGGCAATCTGGCTTTCCAGCACTCCTTCTGGTTCATTATTCACACTGCCCGGCTCAAATAAGCCGGCATTATTTACTACAATATCAGGAACAGCAAAAGAGAGACACCAGTTTCCAAATGCAATCGCTTCTTCTTTTATACTAAGATCAAAAGGTTTTGCTTTGATACTGACAGAGGGAAACCTTGTCACTAATTCTTCCATCGTCTTATATAAGGCTGCCTCCCCGCGGGAACATAATAATAAGTTATGCCCGTTAGCGGCAAAAACTTCAGCGATGGCTTTCCCTATTCCCTTAGAAGCTCCGGTAATGATCACATTCATATCTGCACTGTTTGTAGTACGAAGTACGAACTTTTTCCGCTTCAAACCATACACTTAACTTCGCAGCTCGTACTTTACGATTATGCAATACAAACACCTGTTTTTTGATCTTGATCACACCCTATGGGATTTTGAGGCAAATAGCCGGCAAACTCTCGAAGAGCTTTATCAATCACTAAACCTGAAAGAAAAAGGGATTCACGACTTCGATCTTTTTCATAAAAACTACCTGGCACATAACGATAAGCTATGGGATCGCTATCGCAATGGCTATATCAAGGTGGATGAACTGCGGTGGAAAAGAATGTGGCTGGCCTTACTGGATTTTAAGATTGCAGATGAAAAGCTGGCCCGTGAAATGGGGACCATTTTTCTCGATCTGCTTCCAACCCGTAAACTACTTTTCCCATATACCATTGAAATATTAAATTACCTGGCAGAGAAAAACTACCAGTTACATCTTATTACCAATGGCTTTGAGAAGACACAGCATGGCAAATTGAAAAGTTCAGGTTTAGATAAATACTTTCTTAAAGTAATAACATCTGAGGGAAGCAACAGCCTGAAGCCACATAAAGAAATCTTTGAGTATGCTTTCCAAAGAACCGGGGCCAGTCCTTCGGAGAGCATCATGATCGGCGATACGATTGAAGTGGATATACTCGGTGCCGTGAATGCCGGTATCGACCAGGTGCATGTAAATCACCTTACAAAAGAAGTGCAACTGGTTAATGGCAAAGCTCCCACTTATACAGTTTATTCATTGAAGGAGTTGGAGAGCATTTTTCTTTAAAAATGAAAGACAAAGACTTGTTCTCACCATGTGGCAACGACTGTCACACCGCCTTTAGGTTTATCGCCAATCTTTACATGAATCTTTGCGTCAAGCGGCAGCAGCAGATCAACTCTTGAACCCAATTTAATAAAGCCCATTTCCTCTGTTTGCTTTACCTGCTGACCTGCCGAAAGATAGTTTACGATTCTTTTAGCAAGAGCTCCGGCTATTTGTTTTACCAGTATCTCCTTGCCATCTTTACGATACACTACGGTATGCCTTTCATTTTCAGTAGATGATTTGGGGTGCCAGGCCACCAGGTATTTTCCTTTATGATACTGGCTATAGGCCACTTCACCGCTTACCGGGTTTCGGTTTACATGCACATTCAACGGGCTCATAAAAATAGACACCTGTATGCGTCGATCGGTAAAATACTCATCGGCCTGCACTTCTTCGATTACCACCACTTTGCCATCTGCCGGGGCAATGACAGCATTATCTTGTATGGTCAATTGCCTGTTAGGTATGCGAAAAAAAGAGATAAGAAACAATAATAGTCCTAATGTCAGGACAAATAGCAATAAGCTGATCAGAGGCGCTTTGGCACTCAGAAAATAGAAAGAAACGAGGTTGATAACCCCAAAAACAATAGTACTGATCGCAATGGTCTTATAGCCTTCTTTGTGGATTGTCAT
>CAZTKV010000171.1:2425-5663 GCA_964614285.1 uncultured Chitinophaga sp.
AGTAAGGAATCAAACCGGTCTAAAAAACCTCCATGGCCCGGCATAATCTGGCCACTGTCTTTTACACCTGCCAGTCGTTTGAGTTTAGATTCAAGAAGATCTCCGAAAGTTCCTGCAACTGCCGAAATAGCAACAAGTGGCAGAATAAAAACCAATAGGTAGTTGACGAATGATCCGAAATACAATAATGGAAATAAAAATCCAATAGCCGCAATAGCTAACAATATCCCTCCGATGGTTCCCTCCCATGTTTTCTTTGGTGAAATGTGTGACAAAGGAGTTTTGCCGATCAAAGAACCAACTATGTAAGCCATCGTATCATTTATCCAGATACTTAAAATGATGATAACAGGTATTATCCCGGTTTCCAAAACAAACACTGTATCATGCAGGTGAATATCGATAACGGTACTGTATAAATCCATCATCAGCCCCCAGCTCAGCGAAATATAGACCAGCCCAAAAAGAGAATGGGCGATATTTTTTAACCTGATATTTCCTGAAAACAACAACTCAGTTATGGGTAATAAAAAAACAAGTATCAGCCCCAGCCACCATCCCATTTCATGGAGCCGTAAACTACCAATAGCCAGGTCATCTCCGCTGAACCATAACATAAGACACCAGCCGGCCAGCATCACTCCATATTTATGGAAAGGAGTTATTTCCTTGTATGCGGGATCAATCAATCCTACCAGTCTCTGGTATTCAATCCAGCAACCAAAATGTATGATGCTAAATAAAATAAAAAAACTCCAGTGGTTCCAAAGCAAACCAGCCAGCATAACTATTACAAACACAACCGCTGTTAATGCCCTTGTCTTAAAAGTCTGCCAGTTGAATGCCATGCAATAAAGTTATATCAGAACGGATGATCTTTTACCGGAATTTTATCATCAGCATACACTTCACTATAGTGAGTTCTTGAATTTTTTATCATCCAGTTCACTGCGAGGATCACCATAACAAAACTGACCGCTGCAGTTAATGCAATAGAAGAAAGCTTTACCGTTGTTTCTTCGTTTAACATGGAGGGATTAAAATAAGCCAGCGTAATCAGCAATGCATCATATACAAAATGGGCCAGGATAGCTGTCCAGAGGCTTCCGCTATACCAGTAAACCACACCAAGCAATATGCCCAATACAAACCTTGGAAAAAAACCGTAGAACTGGAGATGCATGGCAGAGAACAGAAAAGCAGCGATAATGATTCCCGGCCAGGGGCTTTTGAACATCTTTATCAATAATCGTTGTGCCATCCCCCTGAATAATAATTCCTCTCCTACTGCCGCCAATCCTGCTATACAGATTATATTCAAAATAAGATCCTTGATAGTTTGCCTCGACAATAAAGCCATCACAGTTTTGTTGGCCTCTGCCTCTGTAGCTTTCATCCAGTGTTCAATCTCTGAAGGAAAACGGATACCCCGGTTTAGCTCACCGAGCCATTGTACAAAAGGTATCGCCAGTATCATAACTAATATGCCAATTACCCAGTAAGACCGTGCAGAAGGTTGTTTTAATCCGAGATATTGTTTGGTATCCGTACTGAAAAGCCTTGCACAAATAAAAGTAGGTATTAAAAAAAGACTGATAAACTGGATGATCTGCATACCCCGGATAAATGAAATGGTGGCAGGTTTGCTGTAATCCCACTTAGCCATATCACTCATTTCTTTTATATCCATTCCGGTTAATGCAGAAAGTATCGCCGTACCAATAAGACCCACCAGGAAAAAACTGACCAGCGCAATACTAACCAGTAATAAAAATTGGTTTCCCGCTGACTTTGTCTTTAATAATCCCTTCATGTAATACTCTGGTTTTTAGATTGTAAATTTGCAGGCTTACCTGTAAATAACAGATAGCAAAAATAGGTAAATACAAATGGAATGGTGACAATCGGCAACATACAACTACCTGAATTTCCGCTGCTTCTGGCCCCGATGGAAGATGTGAGTGATCCTCCTTTCCGTGCGGTGTGTAAGGATAATGGCGCCGACCTGATGTACACTGAATTCATTTCATCTGAAGGATTGATACGAGATGCCATCAAGAGCCGGAAAAAGCTGGACATCTTCGAGTATGAACGGCCAGTTGGTATACAGATATTTGGTGGCGATGAAGAAAGCTTATCTATGGCCGCAAAGATTGTGGAAGTCACTAATCCGGACCTGCTCGATATTAATTTTGGCTGCCCGGTTAAAAAAGTAGCATTGAGAGGTGCAGGTGCAGGTGTACTGAAAGATATTGATCTCATGGTTCGTTTAACATCAGCTGTAGTTAAATCAACTTCATTGCCTGTCACCGTAAAAACAAGATTGGGCTGGGATGATAATAATAAGAATATCGAAGAAGTAGCCGAACGATTACAGGATGTGGGCATTAAAGCACTAGCTATTCATGGACGTACAAGAACTCAGATGTACAAAGGCGAAGCGGACTGGACACTGATCGGTAAAGTGAAAAACAATCCCCGCATTAAAATTCCAATTTTTGGTAACGGAGATATTGATTCTCCCGAAAAAGCCCTGGAATATAAAAACCGGTATGGTGTAGATGGCGTTATGATCGGGCGGGGAGCTATCGGTTACCCTTGGATTTTTAATGAAATAAAACATTTTATTCAGACAGGTGAACATTTACCTGCCCCAACTATCGAGGACAGGGTGGCGGTTTGCCGTAAACATTTATACAAATCTGTGGAATGGAAAAACCCGGTGGTTGGTGTAAATGAAATGAGAAGACATTATGCCAATTACTTAAAAGGTCTTCCTAATATTAAAGAATACCGCAACAAATTAGTGACGCTGAAATCAGTGGAAGAAATTGATGAAGTGCTGAACGAGATACAGCAAGTATATGCCGGTTATACATTTGAAAAAACACCTATTGAGCTGATCAATTATCATGAAAAGTGCCCGGTAAATTAGGTCAGGGGTATTTTCATTGCTTTCATAAGCCCATACAGAGACACTAATGTCCATGTTCCTTCCAGTATCACAAATGGCCAATAACCAATCAGCAGTGAAGCTATGGTAGCCAGTCCGGCTCCGATTATGTTCAATACAAAATACATTTTGCTATCCTGCTTCAGCAGTTTTTCTGTGCTAAAAAAGTAGGCCAGTAGTATCAACCCTACGCCTGCTGAACCGATAATGTCATTCGCATTCATAATGCTTATTTTTATACAAAATACGCATTATGGCAAAAGCTGTAAAAAAGAAACCGGTTAC
>CAZTKV010000172.1:0-5661 GCA_964614285.1 uncultured Chitinophaga sp.
TCAAAGCCAACATTTTTTCGCATTTTTGCAAGAACCAACCGGTACCGGATGAAGTCGACTATTTATAATACATTGGCAGAGAAGAAAAAGCAGGGAAGAAAATCCTTTGCGGTGCTTATCGATCCTGATAAAGTGAATACTTTGGTGCTGGATGAGCTGATGGAACTTTCACTGACTGCAAAAGTTGATTATTTTCTCGTAGGCGGCAGCCTTGTGATCTCTAATCATCTTGACGAATGTGTGCAGCATATTAAACAGAACTGCAGCATCCCTGTTATCTTATTCCCAGGCAGCCCGTCACAGGTAAGCCGTTATGCCGATGCCTTATTGTATCTCTCTCTTATATCCGGTCGTAATCCTGAATTACTGATCGGCCAGCATGTTGTGTCTGCTCCATTTGTAAAACAAAGCGGCCTGGAGATAATGCCCACCGGCTATATCGTAGTAGATGGGGGTGCCCCTACCACGGTTTCTTATATCAGCAATGCAGCACCTGTACCTGCTGATAAAAATGAAATAGCCATGTGTACCGCAATGGCCGGCGAAATGCTTGGCATGAAACTGATCTATATGGATGCAGGCAGTGGCGCCAAACGACCTATTACCGAAACCATGATTGAAGCTGTTGCTAAACACATAGAAGTTCCTTTAATCGTCGGTGGCGGTATCATCCATCCTGAAAAAGCGTACCTGAATTGCAAAGCCGGTGCCGATGTGATCGTGGTAGGCAATGCGATTGAAAAAGATGCATCACTGATCAAAGAAATGAGTGATGCAGTGCATAGTGTGCCAGTGAAGGCAGTTTAAGGCATTGTTATTACTTATTTCAGGATTTTACTTTCTTCAACACTGCAAGCATTCCTATGCATAGTTTTTAGGCAGGTATCATCTACGAAGTACTAAGATAAACACAGCAGAGAAAAAATCAAGTTTTTTGACGTAAATTGTATCTTTCAAGTTCTTTGATAAGCCAAGCCTGGCAAGGATTTGGCGTTAACGGATTACTATCCCGGCGGGATGCTGATGCCGGACAGGCAATACAGCGCTGCAACTGGCTACCGGTATGGGTTTAATGGGAAAGAGAATGACAACGAGGTTAAGGAGGAAGGTAATAGTATTGATTATGGGCTAAGAATATACGATTCGAGATTGGGAAGATTCTTAAGTACTGATCCTTTAGGCAAGAAATTTCCATTTTTAACGCCCTATCAATTTGCCAGCAATAGTCCGATTGCATTTATTGATTTAGATGGAGCTGAAGCAAATTATGCATCCTTTAAAATGATAGCGGAAAGTATTGAGGCAGAAGCGGCTTTATATAAAGGGAACACGAAGGATATGCCTTTCCGTCTTAAATCGCAGTTGTTTATGTTAGGGATGGCAAAATCTGCAAGTGTTGAAGGATTGATGTACGAAATAGACAAAGGACTGCAAGCTACTTTCTCCAATTTACCATCTATTAATTTTAATGAATTACCCCCGTCTGTTCAACAAGATTTGATGCAGCAATCCATTGATAGGAATTCTCCTTTCGGGATAGTGGCAGTAGTTAAGGGTTTAGGGAATACAGCCGTTGCAGCAGCGGAAGGAAATCCTGAAGCATTAGGAAATATTGCAGGGATGATTTTGGCAGCGAGAATGTTCAAAATGCCGGAATCAGAATTGTCTTCTACGGCGAGCGGGGAGTTTTTACAAAATGTAAGAAATATAACCGGCTCGACAGATGAAGCGATGAGGCAAATAGGAAACGGGATAACTGATTTTAAAGAGTTGGAAGGAGTAACTCTATCAAGCTCACCAAGATATTTCAGAGGTACTAAATCAGTAGAGAATCCCTTTACGATGTCCGCGGCTGATATAAACAATGCCGTGAATAAAAAAACTGGCTTAATGAAAGAAAATGGTGTTTCCTTAAACTTGGACAAGAATAATAAATTTGTGCAATTGTATGGGGGAGCTTGGGAAGTTGACATAAGTACTATACCGGTCGAACTTAAATTAAAGCATACAAGCGGTACGCATTACGAAATAACACCTCAAAAAGCGGGTACAATGACATTGGAACGGTACCAGGAACTTTTAAAACAAGTAAAAGTTAAACCCTATAATACAACTGAATAAATGAAATACAAAGTGATATTTACAAATGGTTATACAGACGACTCAGATTCATTAATGAGAGGTTACCGGAGTGATGTCTTATTACTAGATGAAAAAAGTAATTACTACGAGATTAATTTTACTGATTTAGAAGTGATAAAGAACGGGTTTGACGAAGAGAAGGTTTGTTATTTAGAAAACAATATGGTAATACTGCATACAGTTACCAAGGAAAACATTCTCAAATCTATACCTGAGTTACATCAATGGTGTTTTTTCTTACACTGGCTCCCCTTATCAAACGAACTGGTAGAAAAATATTCCTATCCTAAAGAAGATTGGGCAGTCTTTGAAGTGTTAGTAGAATAGAATATCTAATTTATTTTTTTGCCTTTGTTGATCTTCCAAAAACCATGAACGGCCTTTGTTGTGCATTGGCAATCTGCTGTAGGCAAAATAATTTTCAGTAACTTCTACACAGTTCTTTGATAGCTCAGTTATCCCGGCGGGATGCTGATGCCGGGAAGACAATACAGCGTTACAACCGGCTACCGGTATGGGTTTAATGGAAAAGAAAAGGATAAAGAAGTCGTGCAGTATGATTATGGGTTTAGAATTTATGATCCGAGGCTGGTGAGGTTTAAGTCTGTTGATCCACTTACAAATTCTTATCCCTGGTACACTCCTTATCAGTTTGCGGGAAATAAACCAATCTGGTGTATAGATTTAGATGGATTGGAAGAAGCCTTGCCCAAGCAGCCACTGAAAATTCCTCAATTGACGAATGTTTCAGAGTCAACATGTATTGGCTGTGCAGAAAGATCTAGGAGGACGCAGATGATTCAAAGCGAAGCAAATCTTGAAAAGCTTAAGAAAGAATATGAGGCCTGGCGAGTAAACAACCCGTTTACACCTGTACCACCTCAATATCAGACGGTAGCTATTAAGCCAGCAACAAATACGGCTACAATTCAGCAAGGGGGTTATTTAGGTTCTAAAGAATATAAATTAGCAAAGGCTAATTGGGATACGTATGGCCAGTATCTTCCAGGACCAAGCGACATTGTTGATGGATTAACTGCTATAAAGGAATTAAGTAACGGGAATTATGCAGGTGCTGCCGCTGCTGCGTTTTTCCTGATACCTGGCGCTGATGTTTTTAAGCCTATCAAGGCTTTAAAAGGCACTGGCGGCGAATTACTGGAAGGCTATTTAAAGAAGTTTGGCAATCAAGCAGATCATTTAACTAAACTGGATATCGAGGGTGCACTAAAGGATATTGCTAAAACACCTATACTCAAAAAGAGTGGGGCAACATGGCAACACCTTAAAGAGGTAGAGGAAGCATTGTCCGGTGTGGGCAATCAATTAGATAAATTGACTAAAGATATAAATACCGGAAAATTTACAGATGAAGTTTTAAAACAAGCCGAAACGATACGAGGAACATTACAAAAACAAAAAGATAAATTAACTGATGTTTTAAATGAAGCCAAAAAAAATGCCCAATAATAGAGAAACCAAAACTATAAATCAGTTGTTAGGAGTTAGTTCTGACGAAAAACCTACTTACAATAGTTATTTAGTAAAAAGGTGTACGGAGTTGTTCGATGTACCAATTTCAAAATTTGAAGTTGAAGATTATAGAATACTTATTAGTCAAGGTATTGCCTTGAAATACATCGTTCCCCCGGCAATTGATATACTATCTGATAACCTATTTGCAGAGGGTGATTATTATGAAGGCGATTTATTAAAAAGTATTTTGACAATAGATGAATCGTTTTGGAAAAAGAACCCTATTTTTAAGGAGGAACTGAAACAAATCTGCCTACAGAAGTTTGATACTATCGAAACTTTAGATTTATCAGATGAGATAAAAGAAAGCTTATCTACTTTAGTTAAAGCCTTTTTGGCTCTCAAATAGCATTTGTATAATGAGTGAATACCTATATTAAAAAAATAAGAGCCGTTGATTACTCAACGGCTTTTTGTTTTTACGAAGCGTAAGCCTGTTTAGCTTTAAAATCCCTGATATAAGCGGAAATCACTTTTATTAAAGTTGTTTGTTCTTCTTCCGGCAGTGTGTCAATCTCTTTAAACCGTTGGAGCAGTTCAGAATTTTTTTCCCGTCCGGCGTCTCCCCCATCCGGCCCTGTGCGCAGCAGGGACGCTGGGCGGTTCAAACTTGTTTATCACCTCCTCCACCTCTTTCACTTCATACCCAGCATGTCTTCCCGAAATATAAAGCCCCGAATTATGCGGAATATTTGTACGTCACCGGTATATACAAATGTAATGCTTGTATTGCTCCGTAGTATGCCCAATCCCTGCCTGTCCGGTAGGCAGGCCGGCTGCTTCCGCACTATTCTATACACCGCCAGACATGGGCAGGAAAGTTTACAGGTGGGGCGAGGAGACGCTGGAGGGAAAGTAAGAAAATACTATTCATGTTTGGGTGGTAAATCTTCCTCAAAATAAGGCTCTATACTTTGATCAAGACATTTTTCTAACACCTCAATAATATCTTCATGTGAAGCACTTAACGGAAGCATTTTAACCCATGCTTTAATCCCTTCAGATCCTTTACCATCGTAGCGCATTGGTACAAATTTATACTCGGCCTCTAATAGTGTTATGCTACATTGCTTTGAACCTTTTAGTAATTGTCCCCAGCTTTTAACCCCATACTTCTCCAATCTCTCTTTGCTAAAATCATTGATATTTGAAGGCATTTCTACACCATCTATAGAATATTCAAAAGCCTTTTTAATATAGTTAAACTTTTCATGTCTTGTTAATTCATCCCACTGCAGTATAAACACAGGATCAGTGGAAATACGTAGTCCACCTTTTATTCTAGCTTGCGGATTGATATAAACAGTTCCATTTTTATTAATGACTTCAATTGACTTTCTAAACGTAGGTAACATGACTTTGAGATTAATATTTTTTACCAACTATATTATTTGATGAATAAATTATACCACTGCGAAGCATATTTTTTGGATCCACAGGGTTTCTAAGCATTTTTAATTGAATCCCTACTCCCTGACTTTGAGCATAATTTGTCGCAGAATTTAACGCTGCTTTTTGAGCCGAGTTTGGAGTACCTAATATCCCTACTTTCAAATTTGAGGTTGTAATGTCTGCTGGGGTAATTTCTACCCCTTTCAACTTATATCCATCAAATGAAGTGATTTTATTTGTGTACGAATTGAGCTTTGAAGTAATGCTTTGCGGATTGTTAAGAACGCCTTCCAATGACATGTCAACAGACTTAAAGCTGGTAGCTATTCCATTTTCAAAGTCATCGAAAGTTTTAAAATTTCCTAATCCTTCCCCGCCTATCACATTACCTGGCCGGCTTTTATTAAAAGCCGCTTCTACAAATTCGCCCTGCTTAACTATGTTGCCACCAAATGAAACATCTCTTGCGGCCATTGTCTCACCTATTCCTATTGAAGTTGTGCTGACATTTATAAACGAACCCATCCGCTCATCAAATGTTGCTTTTCTTCCTCCAATATGTCTGGAATCAGTTCCATTCGATGCAAAGCT
>CAZTKV010000173.1:0-1293 GCA_964614285.1 uncultured Chitinophaga sp.
CCTCTTGATACAGAGGCATGAATAAATTTATTATTACCGAGATAAACGCCAACATGAGAAACACCTCTTCCATTAGTATTAAAGAAAACCAGGTCGCCTTCCTGTAGTTCTGTAGTAGATATTTTCCGGCTGATACGGTATTGATCACGGGAAATCCTTGGTAACATCATACCATACACTGCTGCATAAACAGCCACTGTGAAACCAGAACAATCAACACCTTTTTTGGTATTACCTCCTACCCTGTATCTCACACCATACCATTCGTCCACACTTTCAAGTAATGGTTTACTTGGAAGTGACTCTACTTCCGTATCAAGTAAAAGAGAATATTTTAACTGAACAGATGAAGCATTTTCAACAGCAGGGGTGCGGTTAGCAAACAAGTTTACGGTCTCTGTCTTTGGAGCTTCCGCTTTGGCCGGACTTGCCGGAGTTTCCTGAACTTTAGCTGAACGGGCAGGTTTTATTTCCCAGATATCAGGCATTTCTGTTTTATCTGTTACCTGTACCGGTGTTGATACAGAAATTTCTTCAATAAACTTTGCCTGGACTGTTAAAGAAGGTGCTGGCTCATTGATAGACGAAACCTGCCTGTTGCTGGTAAAGTTCAGCGGTTTGAAAGTTGAACAGCTGCTGAGAAATATAATAAAGACAAATGCTGGTAATAATTGCTTAACCATTGGGTTTTCTTGTAAGGTTATTTCATAGGCGGTTAAAAACCTGTTTTGGCTACGCCGCCCTCTTAAGGGAGGTGTGCAAAAATATAGGTTATTACCCTAAAATAATGCCATTCCATAAACGAAATTGCCAGGTAAAAATTGCCGACAGTCTAATGCCTTATAAATTAGCGATTTAAACTTTTTAACAGCCTGTGCATATTGAGTAAAATCAACTCAATTGCCGGGTCCAATTATTTGATTATTATTGATGTAACTATTAAATCATGCAAACCTTATTATCTTATTTTACCTTTTTATTACTGGCTTCTGGTTGTCAGACAGCGTCTGAAAATAACAAACCAGTTGATCTACTGGCAGTTAGTATCTCAAAGCTTGATACCGTTATCCCGATTTTACCTCTCCCCCCAAAAGCCTATACCCGTTTGGAATATGAAAAAAAGGAGGTCATCGCTGCAGCTTCCGGAACGAAATCCGTCATCTTCAATTCTTCAGGTTCAAAAATATATGCCATGAATCTTGAAGGAATGAGTGTGTACGAATTTGATCAATCTACCCGAAAAATTACCCGGGAATTTAAATTCAAACCCACCCGGGGAACTGGCTGGGATTA
>CAZTKV010000173.1:1393-3433 GCA_964614285.1 uncultured Chitinophaga sp.
CCTGTATCAGCTATTCCCAGGGGCATTGCAGTGGATGATAAAAACAAAAAATCCTTTGTAGCTATCATGGGAGGTTCCAGCCTGGCCGTCATCAATAACGAAACATGGAAAAGTGATACTATATTGAATGTCTGGAGCAGCCCCCGGCATATCGTAATGGATACCAGCGGGCATTTATTTGTTTCTTATAATAGTTTGGGCACAATTGCTTGCCTTGATGCGGCTACAGGCAAACAATTATTTACTGCAAAGACACATGCACAACCCAGAACCATCGTATTATCAAAAAATCATAAGTTCATTTTCGTAACCTGTTATACCAGTGATTATGTGGATGTGTACAAAATCAATGCAGATAACTTTGAGAAAGTGTCATCTTTGCCCTGTGCCGGCCACCCGGTGGGTGTTGATGTTTTTGAGAATGATGACAAACTGGAAGCATGGGTGTGCAGCTATAGCAACGGCCTGATAAATATTTATAGTTTTAAAAAGAAATAAAGGACAGTGAGCATGAAATTCTCTCATCTCCACGTACATACTCAATTCTCATTATTAGATGGTGCCGCTTCTATCCAGAATCTTTATAAAAAAGCTATAAAAGACGGGATGCCCGCATTAGCCATCAGTGATCACGGCAATATGTTTGGTGTGTTTGAGTTTGTGGCCGAAGCATACAAGCATAAGGATGAAAATGGAAAAGTAAAAGTGAAACCTGTAGTAGGTTGTGAGTTTTATATAACAGAAACAAGGCATCAGAAAACATTTACCAAGGAGCAGAAAGACAAAAGAAATCACCAGATATTACTGGCAAAAAATGAACAGGGGTACAGGAATCTTGTAAAACTTACTTCACTGGGTTTTATAGAAGGCCTGTATGGAAAATATCCCCGCATTGACAAGGAATTAATCCTTAAATATCACGAAGGATTGATCGCCACTACCTGTTGTCTTGGGGCATCAGTACCGCAAGCTATCTTACGAAAAGGTGAAGAAGAGGGAGAAAATGAATTCAAATGGTGGCTGAATGTTTTCCAGGAAGATTATTATGTGGAGTTGCAGCGCCACGGCATGGCTGAACAGGATAAGGTAAACCAGGTACTGATAAAGTTTGCAAAGAAGTATAATGTAAAGATCATCGCCAGCAATGACTCACATTATGTAGAGCAGGATGATTTTAACGCCCACGATATCTTACTATGCATCAATACCGGTGAAAAACAGGCTACACCTGCCCTGAGAGATTTTGCTGATGATGATGTGCATGTTAAGGATAAGCGATTTGCTTTTCCTAACGATCAGTTCTATTTCAAGACCACTGAAGAAATGAGCAAGGTCTTTCATGACCTTCCCGAAGCAATAGATAATACAAATGAAATAGTTGATAAAGTTGAACTGCTGAGTTTAACCCGTGACATATTGCTGCCAAACTTCCCGATAGAAAAAAGATTCCAGGTCCATACAAAAGAAGAAACCATAGGGAAATATAAAGTATCAGCAGAGTCGCAGAACCAATGGGAATACCTGAAGCATCTTACCTATGAAGGAGCCACAAAAAGATATCATGAGCTTACTGATGAAATAAAAGACAGGATTGAATTTGAACTGTTCACCATTAAAATGATGGGGTTTGCAGGTTATTTCCTGATAGTGAGTGATTTTATCAGAGCCGGAAGAGATAAAGGAGTATTTATCGGGCCCGGCCGTGGTTCTGCTGCGGGTTCGGTAGTAGCCTATTGCATTGGCATCACCAACATTGATCCGATAAAGTATAATTTACTGTTCGAAAGATTTTTGAATCCTGACCGTAAATCAATGCCCGATATCGATACGGACTTTGATGACGAAGGGAGGCAGAAAGTTATTGACTATGTGGTAGAAAAATATGGGAAGAACCAGGTAGCACAGATCATCACTTATGGTACCATGGCGGCCAAAATGAGCATCAAAGATGTGGCAAGAGTAATGGATCTGCCATTACCTGAATCAAATGCATTGGCCAAACTGGTACCTGAACGTCCGGGAATTGAACTCAAACGGGTG
>CAZTKV010000173.1:3533-5646 GCA_964614285.1 uncultured Chitinophaga sp.
TTATGGGTAACACAGATAGAAGGAAATGATATCGAAAGCGCCGGTGTTATCAAAATGGACTTCTTGGGATTGAAAACACTGACCATTATTAAAAATGCCCTGCTGCTTATCAAACAGAATCATGGTGTTGAGATTGATATTGATAAGATACCATTAGACGATAAAAAAACTTTTGAATTATACCAGCATGGTTCCACCATCGGTACCTTCCAGTTTGAGAGTCCGGGTATGCAGAAATACCTGAGAGAATTAAAACCTGATAAATTCGGAGACCTCATTGCGATGAATGCCCTGTATCGTCCGGGGCCAATTGCCTATATTCCTAATTATATCGATCGTAAGCATGGCCGTGAAGCTATTCAATACGATTTGCCTGAAATGGCCGAATACCTGGAAGAAACCTATGGCATTACAGTATACCAGGAACAGGTGATGTTGCTGGCGCAAAAATTAGCCGGCTTCAGCAAAGGCGATGCAGACGTATTGCGGAAAGCAATGGGTAAAAAGCAGAAAGCAGTGCTGGATAAAATGAAAGCACAGTTCATTTCAGGTGCTACTGAAAAATTATTACCTCCTGAAAAGCTGGAAAAGATATGGACCGACTGGGAAGCTTTTGCCCAGTATGCATTTAACAAATCACACTCTACCTGCTATGCCTATGTAGCTTATCAAACAGCTTATTTAAAAGCTCATTACCCTGCGGAGTACATGTCTGCGGTGCTGAATAATGCCGGCAGTATCGAAAAAATCACCTTCTTTATGGAAGAATGCAAGCGGATGGGGCTAAAGGTGCTGGGACCCGACATCAATGAATCGCTAAAAGGTTTCGCAGTAAACGATAAAGGTGAAATACGGTTTGGACTGGGAGGATTAAAAGGTGTGGGGGAAGCCGCTGTAGAAAGCATTATTGAAGAAAGAAAGAAGGGCGGATCATTCACTACTATTTTTGATTTTATCAAACGTATCAATCAAAGAGCAGTAAATAAAAAAACACTGGAAAGCCTTGCTTATGCAGGCGGTTTTGATTGTTTCCCGGAACATCACCGGGCTCAATATTTCAATGTACCGGAAGGAGAGATCATCAATGGGTTGGAAAAAGTCATCAAATATGGGCAGGTGATGACAACACAGCATGCCACTTCCACTAATACCTTATTTGGTGATTTACCTGTTAGTATGGAGATCCCTCCTCCAAGAATACCTGATTGTGCACCATGGCCTTTGATCGTACAACTGGATAAAGAAAAAGAAGTGACAGGTATCTTTTTAAGCGGCCACCCGCTTGACAATTATAAATTTGAAATGAGGCATTATGGCGTTACCCCATTGGCTGATTTCAACGAATTCAAAGAAGCAATAAAGATGCAACCAAACCCGGGCCGGCCTTTCCGGATCGTGGGACTGGTATCCGATGCACAACACCGGATAGCCAGAAGCGGGAACAAGTATGGCAATTTTGTGATTGAAGATTATTCCGGAAAAACAGAGTTCCCTTTATTCAGCGAAGATTATATGCGCTTTACACCAATTCTGCAGCAAGGCAGCACGGTGCTGATACATGGCTATTTTAAACAACGGTACAATAAGGACGAATTTGAATTAAAAGTAATGAGTGTTTCACTGGCCGAAACCATGAAACGTAATATGACAAAACAGCTTACCATTGAAGCTCACCCGCAGGATATCAGTGCAGAAATGGTGAGTTTTATTGAAAAAAATGTGAAAAGTAATCCAGGCAAGTCAACCCTGAAATTCACTTTATCAGAACCGAAGAACAAGATGAAAATCAGCCTGGTGACAATGAACAGTGGCTTTGAAATGAACGAGGAAATGATCCAGTTTCTTGAAAAAAGCCCTGAGCTGGAAGTGCAGGTGTTAACGGTTTAATAAGATGAGACGTTTTAGCAGGTTTGTAGTAATGTTACTACATAAAGTGACAAGTTTTGCACAACTTTGTGCCAGTATCGCATGTTATATGAGCAGGACTTAAATTTGCAATCCCTTTAAAAACAAAAAATAAAATTCATACAACAATGGCAAAAGAATTCACAGACTCAAATTTCCAGTCGGATGTACTGGCTTCTGATAAACTGACCGTAATTGATTTCTGGGC
>CAZTKV010000174.1:0-1839 GCA_964614285.1 uncultured Chitinophaga sp.
TTTGGATCTTTAGGCACTACGTCCCGCAAAGTATATAACTGGATCCCAAATTTTTTAAGCTTACCTGTTTCTTCACAGGAAGAAAAATAGGATAAACCGGAAAGTCCGCTTAATGCAAATCCGGTGGTAACACCACCTGTTATCTTAATGAATTTTCTCCTGCTGTTGTCCATTGCTGCTTTTTTATAAGGGTTACAAAATTATTCAGCCCATGCTTTATCACCTTTTGCATAGGGGAAAGCACCGTCATATTTTCCTGGCACCGCTACATGCCGTAATGTTTCTGTCATTCCGGTCTTTGAAGTAAAAAAGCCCAGTAGGGTTAATTGCTTCATCATCGTATAATAATGGCTGGGGGAGGCCTCAAATTCTTTCTGATCCTTCCAGGCCAGTTTTTCATTTTCTTTTTCAAGAGCTTCCCGCTTTGGCTTATCAGCTTCATCCCTCTTTGTGTTGAAATCTTTTGCTTCTTTTTCCAGGCTTACAAGGAAATCATGTCGTTGCTGCGGCGTGCAGTCCATAAATGATTTACTATTTATTTTTTTACAGGCTTCTTCCAATGCTGCAATACCGTTTGTAAATGCGGCTTGTTGTTTTTCTGTGTAACAATCTGTAACCATCACTTTCATAAACTCGCCAATCTTCGCAGCCTTAGCACCGGGAGTTGCCGTTGCCGGAATTATGGTTTCACCTATCTCATCAAGTAAGGCAATGTTTGCTGTAGTAAACCCGGCATCAGCTTTGCCGGCTGTTTTACAACCTGTAAGAAATACTTCGCCGCCAACCACCGCACCGCCTGTAAGTAAGGCAATCATTTTTAAAAGTTCTCTGCGATCCATATTGTAAGAGTTTAGAGTTAAAAGTTTAGAATTACAGGTTTCCTTTTTTCAGTTCGTTTACTGCAAAGTCAGCCGCCCTTGCTGTTAACGCCATATAAGTTAATGATGGGTTTACACAGGAAGCTGAGGTCATACAGGCGCCGTCGGTTACAAATACATTGGGTGCATCCCATACCTGGTTATTGCCATTCAGTACAGATGTTTTCGGATCACGGCCCATGCGGGCAGTTCCCATTTCATGAATACCCATGCCCGGGGCATATCCGGCATCATATGTTTTTACATTTTTCACACCGGCAGCTTCCAGCATTTCTTTTGCATCATTCATCATGTCGATGCGCATCTTTTTTTCGTTTTCTTTGATCTCCACATCGAACGAAAGAACAGGTAAGCCCCATTTGTCTTTTGTGTTTTTATCCAGTGTGATTTTATTTTCATGGTAGGGCAGCATTTCTCCAAAGCCCATAATTCCCATATTCCAGTTTTCACTGGCCACACTCAGAGAGTCTTTCAAATCAGCTCCAATAGTGAACTCGGCGATTTCCACACCACGTCCACGGCCAGCGCCACCCTGGTAGCCAAATCCACGGACATAATCTCTTTTATCATTATAAATATTCCTGAACCGGGGTACATACACACCGGTCGGTCTTCTGCCATATTCATACTTATCGCCAAATCCTTCCATATCACCATTGGCACCGCAACGAAAATGATGATCCATTACATTATGCCCCAGTTCGCCACTGCTGCTGCCCAATCCGCCCTCCCAAACATCAGTGGCGGAGTTCATCAGCACCCAGGTGGAGTTTAATGCAGAAGCACATACAAAAACGATTTTTGCTTTGTACTCGTAGGTTTTATTTGATTCAGCATCCAGTATCTCTACACCGGTTGCTTTTTTCTTATCCTTATCGTATAAAATTTTTGTAACAATTGAAAAGGGGCGGAGAGTGAGATTACCCGTTTTCATAGCTGCAGGCAACGTAGCTGATTGTGT
>CAZTKV010000174.1:1939-5592 GCA_964614285.1 uncultured Chitinophaga sp.
GCAATATCCTCGTAACGGATGGGCCAATCAACACCATGTCCGTCTTTCAGGTTGGCTTCAAAATCCCATTTATTGAAACGGTAACTCTGGCGTCCCCACATCAATGAACGGCCACCCACATGATACCCACGATACCAATCGAAGCGTTTTACTTCTGTATAGGGGCTTTCTTTATCTTTTACCCAATAGTCCAATACAACTTCATTTAACGGATAATCTCTTTTCAGTACCGGATAATCCTGGATCATTTGTTGTGTACGGCCGCCACGGTGAGGAAATTCCCAACTATCTTTTGATGCATTCACATAATCTTTAATGTGCTCAATATTACGACCTCTTTCAAGCATGATCACTTTAAGGCCTTTTTCCGTCAATTCTTTGGCCGCCCAGCCACCACTGATGCCCGAGCCGATAACGATTGCGTCAAATTGATTGTCTGCCATGAGATTATTTTACTGGTTTTTGTTTTTTTATTTATACATCACAGATCCTGATCGCATCCTTTAAAGCAAACATTTTCGAAGTATTACCTGTTCCTGTAGGAATGAACTCCTGCGCCACATAACCCTTATAACCCGTTTCAACTATTGCGTTCATAATAGCAGGATAATAGAGTTCCTGTGTCGCATCTATTTCATGTCTGCCTGGTACCCCGGCGGTATGGTAATGTCCAAAATACTGGTGATTATCTTTAATGGTTCTGATAACATCTCCTTCATTGATCTGCATGTGGTAAATATCATACAGCAATTTAAAATTGGACGAACCAATTTTCTTACACAATTCAACACCCCATGCACTTTTATCTGCCATATAATCTTTATGATCAACTTTACTGTTGAAAAGCTCCATTTGAATGATCACACCCTTCTGTTCGGCCAACGACATGATTTGTTTTAATCCTTCTGCACAGTTCTTCATACCCGTTTCATCATCCATGCCCTTTCTGTTGCCACTGAAACAGATTAAATTTTTGTAACCTGCTTTAGCAACCAATGGAATAGCCTCGGTAAAATCTTTTATCAGCCAGTTATGATTATTCTTATTGTTCCATCCTTCTGTCAGGCTTATTTTACCGGCGGTATAACACATAGAACAGGTGATGCCATGTTTCTGAACAGTGGGCCAGTCTTTGGGTGTTAACAGGTCGATAGCAGAAAAACCCAATTCTTTTACTAAGCCGCATAGATCATCGAGGGGAAGAAAACTATATGTCCAGGAGCAAACGGAATGATTAATGTTACCTTTTAGTTTAAACGTATCATCTTTTTTGGGTGAAGTAAAAGCACTAAGGGACGTTAAGGTGCCGGCTGCCAATGAACCAGCAGCCAGTTTTTTCAATACCTCACGACGGGAAGATTTTTTGTTCATAAGTTTCCTGGCCTATGATTTATTAACTTTTTCATCTTTAAATAGTAATGCAAATAATAACAAAACGCCTGCTGCAATGGCAGAAGGGATGAGCCAGATCATTTTATAATCAGGGCCACCATCCGCCTGGTAAGCATCAGTAATCATTCCGGCAATTTTAAAACCAACCAGCATACCAACTCCATAGGTAGCCAATGTTATCAATCCCTGTGCTGCACTTTTATATTTTTCACCAGCTTTCGAATTTGTATAAATCTGACCTGATACAAAAAAGAAATCATAGCATATACCATGTAATGCAATTCCGGTTAAAAGCATAATACTTAATTCGCCTGCGTTGCCAAATGCAAACAACAGGTAACGCAGCGCCCAGGCAAGCATACCTACCAGGATGGTTTTTTTGAATCCGAACCTGGTAAAGAAAATTGGCAGGGCTAGCAGGAAAAGCACTTCTGATATCTGGCCTATTGTCATCTTACCGGTTGGGTCTTTTACGCCTATATTGGTCAGAAATGGATGTGTGTTTTGATAATAAAAGGCTAAAGGGATACAAATCAGTACAGATGCAATAAAGAATACTGCAAAGTTTTTATCTTTTAAAAGTTTAAGAGCATCAAGACCCAATATCTGGCTCAAACTAACTTTTTCGCCAGCACTTTTTACAGGGGGAGTTTTCGGAAGTGTGAAACTCATAAAACCAAGTACCAAAGCCGCTATTCCAGATAGAAGGAAAGTATTCTTTAAAAGGCCTTTGGCGGTATTTTCTTCGCTGTCCCAGTGAAAAAGATAACTGATAAGAAGTCCTGCTGCTATCCAGCCAATAGTTCCCCAAACCCTGATACTGGAAAATTCTTTTTCGGGATTCTTCATTTGATTAAATGAAACGGAATTTACCAATGCAAGAGTGGGCATGTATAGTATCATGTAAGCCAGAACATAAGGATAAAAAACGGTAACATTTTCAGCATTATACATCTGGTACATTAACGCAGCGCCAATAATATGAAGTACACCGAGAATTTTCTCTGCATTGATGAATCTGTCAGCGATCAAACCAATAATAAATGGGGCAATAATAGCACCCCATGACTGAGTAG
Source organism: uncultured Chitinophaga sp. (assembly GCA_964614285.1). Lineage (GTDB taxonomy): Bacteria > Bacteroidota > Bacteroidia > Chitinophagales > Chitinophagaceae > JJ008. Next base: position 4,408 of record CAZTKV010000174.1, read on the forward strand.
AGAAAACATCAGCACTCTGGCCGCCAGATGCATTAAGGTTTTTCCCCAGGAAAGTTCCCAGGGTTACAAACCATCCGCCCCAGATGAAAAATTCGAGAAACATCATTACGGATAATTGGATTCGGGTCGTTGATTTCATGTGCAGGCCTGTTTGTTGAATCGTTAGTTTTGCAAAAATGATTTTGAAAAACTAAATGTACTATTTTTAAACACACATAACTGTTTGTCCTTATAGTTTTTTACTTCGTTAAATTAGTCTTTAATTACATAATATTAACCTCAAACGTTTGCGATGAAAAAAAGGAAATTACGGATGGCAATGATAGGCGGCGGAAAGGATGCATTTATCGGTGCAGTACACCGGTTGGCTTTTAATATGGATGGACAGGTGACCCTCATGGCTGGTGCCCTGAGTATTAATCCTGATATAGCTGTTGATTCAGGTCATGATTTGTTCCTTGATAAGGAAAGAATTTACACTGATTATAAAACAATGCTTGAGAAAGAAGCAGCAATGCCGGCAGATAAACGCATTGATTTTGTAAGCATTGTTACACCCAACTTTGCCCATTTTGATCCGGCTATGATGGCACTGGATAAGGGCTTTCATGTAGTGATAGAAAAACCCATCACCTTTTCCCTGGAGGAAGCTAAAAAATTAAAGGCGAAAGTCGATCAAACAGGACTTTGTTTATTACTGTGTCATACCTATACCGGTTACCCGATGATTAAGCAGGCAAGGAGAATGATTAAAAACGGTCTGCTTGGAAAAGTGAGAAAAGTTTATGTGGAATATCCGCAGGGCTGGTTAAGCACCTTTTTGGAAGGAGCAGATAATAAACAAGCTGCATGGAGAACTGATCCGAAGCGAAGTGGAAAAGCCGGTTCAATGGGAGATATTGGTACACATGCTTTTAATATGGCAGAGTATGTGACAGGACTGAAAGTAATTAAGATATGTTCCGATATTAATATAGTGGTGGAAGGCCGGATGCTGGATGATGATGGGGCTGCTTTTATGAAATTTGATAATGGTGCCAGTGCTGTACTGATGGCCACACAAATAGCGGCGGGGGCAGAGAATAACATTAAAATAAGGGTATTTGGTGAAAAAGGCGGATTGGAATGGCAGCAGGAAGATGCAAACACACTACTGGTAAAATGGTTAGATAGACCGGCTGAAAT
>CAZTKV010000175.1:0-2511 GCA_964614285.1 uncultured Chitinophaga sp.
TTTATCTTACTATCTATATGGAACTAAAAAGAGTTGTCGTAACAGGTATGGGTGCTATCACCCCTTTAGGCAATACGATACAGGATTACTGGAATGGGTTGGTAAATGGAGTATCTGGTGCCGACATGATCACTCTTTTTGATGCCTCAAAGTTTCGTACCAAATTTGCCTGCGAGATCAAGGGTTTTGAACCGACTCAGTTTCTGGATAAAAAAGAAGCTAGAAAAATTGACCGTTTCACCCAACTGGCACTGGTCGTTAGTGACCAGGCGATGGCTGATGCTGGTTTAAATAAAGACAATATCAACCCTGACAGAATAGGAGTTGTATTTGCCAGCGGTATTGGAGGGTTGATCACATTTCAGCATGAAGTAACAGATTTTGCAAGAGGAGACGGAACACCCCGGTTCAATCCCTTCTTTATTCCCAAAATGATCCTGGATATAGCCGCGGGACAGATAAGTATGCGGCATAATCTGCGGGGACCCAATTTTGCGGTAGTAAGTGCCTGTGCCAGTAGTACCAATGCTATCATGGATGCTTTCAATCTTATTAGACTTGGAAAGTCAGATATCATTTTAACAGGCGGTAGTGAAGCCGTTATCAGTGAAGCTGGTGTAGGTGGGTTCAATGCTATGAAAGCAATGAGTGAAAGAAATGACGATCCCAAAACAGCCAGCCGGCCTTATGACAAGGACAGGGATGGTTTTGTTATGGGAGAAGCTTCCGGGATATTAGTACTGGAAGAGCTGGAGCATGCTAAAGCAAGAGGAGCAAAAATTTATTGTGAAGTGGCAGGTTGTGGTGCCACGGCTGATGCTCACCATATAACTGCACCTCACCCGGAAGGATTAGGCGCAAGAAATGTAATGCTGGCCGCATTGGATGATGCCGGTATGAAGCCGGGCGAAATTGATTATATCAATACCCACGGCACTTCTACCCCGATAGGTGATGGGGCCGAAGTAAAAGCCATCACGGCTGTTTTCGGTGACCATGCTTATAAGCTTAATATCAGTGCTACCAAATCCATGACTGGTCACTGCCTGGGTGCTGCAGGTGTTATCGAGGCCATTGCAAGTATTCAGTCAGTAATAAATGATATAGTACCTCCTACAATCAATCATTTTACTGATGACCCTGAATTAGATCCTAAACTTAATTTCACATTCAATAAGGCCCAGCAAAGAACCGTCCGTGCTGCGCTGAGTAACACATTTGGTTTTGGCGGGCATAATGCCTGTGTGATTGTGAAAAAGTATAAAGCCTGATTCGGATTTTTTTCGTAGTTTGATTACCGTGGATTTCTTTAAGAATTTTTTTACCAAACACGAAGGTTCGACTTTTAAGAAAGAACTAAAGAACATTCTGGGTTATAAACCCGGCAATATATCACTTTATAAAACGGCACTTACTCATCGCTCTATCCGCGATGGTGCGGATGAAAATAACGAACGCCTCGAATATCTTGGTGATGCTGTTCTCAGCGCTTTGATTGCTGATTATCTCTTCAAACGTTATCCGTATAAAGAAGAGGGCTTCCTGACAGAGATGAGAAGTAAAATGGTAAACCGGCAGCAGTTGAATGACATTGCGATCCGCATGGGATTAAAAAAGGTTACACTTTATAACAAAATGGATGGCTCTTTAAAAGTGAGCCAGATATTCGGAAACACATTGGAAGCTCTTGTTGGTGCTATTTATCTCGATCTCGGGTATAAAAAAACTGCCAAGTGGGTACTGGAGTGCATTATTCTTCCGCATATGTTCATGGATGACCTTGAAAACCTGGAAATAAACCATAAAAACAAACTGTATGGATGGGCGAATAAAAACGGAAGAGTGCTTGAGTTTGAAACATTGAATGAAAAACTTGAAAACGGCCGGCGCCTTTTTACTGTTGCTGCTGTACTGGACGGAAAAAATATTGCAGAGGGCAAGGCCTTTAATAAAAAGGATGCTTCCCAGATAGCAGCCCAGGTAGCTGTGGAAAAACTGGGTATTATAAATGCTGATTCGATAGGAGAAGAACAGGATGAGAAAAAAGCCCAGGCTTAATCTTACAGCAATTACCAATATAGTATGAGATTAACTGTACGCCCTATTTATTTCTTATTACTTATTGTCCTGCTTGCCGCCTGTAAGCAAACTGTCAGAGGCAGGAATGGAATTGTATACAATAGCCCCTCTGAATACAATGACTATATCATCAGCCGGCAAACAGTTATCATTAAAAATATTCTTGCATTGGGTAATACTGCCGAAAGTAACATTGATTCAGCGTATGGTATGCTTGATAAATACACAAATGAGGCATCAACCATAATTAATGAGATCAGGGGTATGCCACCTTATAAGGGGGATTCTTCTCTTCGGGATGCTGCTGTAAATTCATTTTCTTTTTACAGAAAACTATTTAACGAGAGCTACAAAAGAGTGCTGTCTGTCCGGCTGGTAGGTAATGATGTAACTGATGAAGGTGCTGCCGAAATAGTTGCCATAATGGACAAG
>CAZTKV010000175.1:2611-5537 GCA_964614285.1 uncultured Chitinophaga sp.
AGGTAATGATGTAACTGATGAAGGTGCTGCCGAAATAGTTGCCATAATGGACAAGATAAAAAGAGAAGAAGAAGTGCTGGATAAGAAACTTCACAATGCTCAGCGGGATTTTGCAGATAAATTCAAAATGAGAATGCGGGAAAATGAGATACAGAAGGAAATAGACGAAGATGACTAAACCGGTTTTACAGGTTCAATCAGGTCCCAGCGATTTCCGTACAAATCCTCAAATACAGCAACCTTTCCATAAGTTTCAGAAGTGGGTTGTCTCACAATTTTGATATTATTGTTTATTAAATTCTGGTAATCTCTTTCAAAATCATCAGTATGAAGAAAAAGGAAAACCCGTCCGCCTGTTTGATTGCCGATCCGGCTTCTTTGTTCCTCAGAAGCAGCTTTTGCAAGTAAAATCCGGCAGCCGGCAGTGCCCATTGGAGCGATCGTTACCCAACGTTTATTTTCGCTCAGCCTGGTATCTTCCAGCAGAATGAAATGAAGTTTCCGGGTATAAAAATCAATAGCTTCATCGTAATCATTCACTACCAAAGCTATTTGTGCAATATACTGTTTCAATATAGGGATGGTTAAAGATGAAGATCCTTATTTTATTTCCATACATAGTTCTATCAAAACCCCATTGGTGTGTTTGGGGTGAAGAAAACAGACCAGTTTGTTATCAGCCCCTATTTTGGGCTTTTCATTCAGAAGAATAAAACCTTCCTCCTGCAATCGCTTCATTTCTGCTTCGATGTCTTCTACCGCAAAAGCAATATGATGAAAGCCTTCACCCTTTTTCTCGATGTATTTGGCAATAACCCCCTCAGAATTACTGCTTTCCAGTAGTTCTATTTTATTTGGGCCGTTTTTGAAAAATGCTGTATTAACTTTTTCACTTTCTACCATTTCTGTTTTATAACAAGGGGTATTCAGTAATTTTTCAAAAAGCGGAACAGAAATCTCAAGGCTTTTGACGGCGATTCCGATATGTTCAATCTTTTGCATATTAAAGATTTATAAATGTAAAATTAGGCCTTTTCGAATTCGGTAAAATCGGCCAATTACCCCAAATTACTCCTCTCATTTAGAACCTTTTGGGTTAATTTTGTGTTTAATTGAAACGAACAACGATTAATTGATTTTATGTTACAATTTCCCATCTATTTAGACCATAATGCGACTACCCCATGTGACCCAAGGGTAGTGGAGGCGATGATTCCTTACTTTACCAACAATTTCGGTAATGCGGCAAGCCGTAACCATCCTTTTGGCTGGCAGGCAGAAGAGGCGGTTGATTATGCCAGGGAGCAGGTGGCCAAACTAATTGGTGCAGACTCCAAAGAAATAATCTTTACTTCCGGGGCTACAGAAGGTGATAACCTCGCCATAAAAGGGGTGTTCGAGATGTATGCCAGCAAAGGCAATCATATCATTACCTGTAATATTGAGCATAAGGCCGTATTGGATACTTGTAAACACATCGAAAAAGAAGGTGGAGAAGTAACTTACCTGAAGGTGAAGCCCAACGGCCTGGTTGACCTTGCGGAGCTGGAAGCCGCTATAAAGCCAAATACAATCTTAATTGCACTCATGTATGCCAATAATGAAATTGGTACGGTGATGCCGATGCAAGAGATCAGTGCAATCGCAAAAAAGCATGGAGTCCTTGTTTTCAGTGATGCTACACAGGCAGTAGGTAAAATACCTGTTGATGTAAATAAAGACGGTATTGACCTGATGGCCTTTACGGCACATAAAATGTATGGTCCAAAAGGAGTTGGTGCTTTATATGTTCGCCGCAAAAATCCAAGAGTGAAAGTAACAGCACAAATTGATGGGGGTGGTCATGAGAGAGGAATGAGAAGCGGGACGCTGAATGTTCCGGGTATCGTTGGTTTTGGTAAAGCCTGCGAGATTTGCAGAAATGAAATGGAAGAAGAAACAAAGAGAGTAGTTAAGCTAAGAGACAAATTGGAGAATGCGCTGCTGCAGATAGAGGAGTCCTATTTGAATGGAGATAAAGAATACCGTCTGCCACATGTAACTAACATCTCTTTTAAGTATGTGGAAGGAGAAGGGTTGATGATGGGCTTTAATAAAAATATTGCCGTTTCGTCGGGTTCTGCCTGTACGTCCGCCTCCTTAGAACCATCCTATGTATTAAAAGCATTGGGCTTGGGTGATGACCTGGCACATAGCTCTCTTCGTTTTGGCCTGGGCAGATTTACAACAGAAGAACAAATTGATTATACAATTGAACAAGTAACTAACACCGTTAATAAGTTAAGAGAAATGAGTCCGCTTTGGGAAATGTACAAGGAAGGTATTGATCTGAACACTATTGAATGGGCGCATCATTAAATCCTTAACCCTTAGATAGCATAGTTTGAAGAGAAACAAAAATTTTGAACCTCTAAATTTTTTATCATGGCATACAGCGAAAAAGTAATTGATCACTACCAGAACCCCAAAAATGTGGGTACATTGGATAAAAGCAAATCAAATGTAGGTACCGGCCTGGTGGGTGCACCAGAGTGTGGCGATGTAATGCGTCTGCAGATTGAAGTAGATGAAACAACTGGTGTTATCAAGGATGCCAAATTCAAAACCTTTGGTTGCGGGTCTGCTATTGCTTCTTCTTCCCTGGCTACTGAGTGGCTGAAGGGTAAGTCAATAGATGAGGCAATAACTATTGATAATATGACCATCGTAGAAGAATTGAACCTCCCCCCGGTTAAAATTCATTGCTCTGTACTGGCAGAAGATGCTATCAAAGCAGCGATCAATGATTACAGGAAAAAGAATGGCTTAGAAGAACTGAAATTCGATGAGAGTGTAGTACACTAAAATTTCGAGTGATGAGTGTGACAGCAGATAATGCAATTTATGTAAGCGATAAGGCTAAATCAAAAGTGAAACAGCTTTTGGC
>CAZTKV010000176.1:0-5492 GCA_964614285.1 uncultured Chitinophaga sp.
TTTGCTCTACTAAGTTCAACTGCCGTATACGGGGAAAACAATGACATTAGTGCATGTATTCTATGATTTTTATCAGTTAAAATAGAGCAGCCATGCTCCGGAGAACATGGCTGCCGCACATTCAGGAATTGGAATGCTAATTGAGCGATGGTTTGTTCATTCTGTCGAACATTCCAATAGCTTTTGGAAACAGCAGGTTATTTTCCAGGTGTACATGCTGGTGAAGGTCCGTTTCAAATGCTTGTAATGATGCGAACAATAATTTATAGGTTGTGCAGGCATCCTGCGGCGGAATATAATTATTCGTCAATTGCCTTATGTCGGCTGTTAAAGCTCCGGCATGATCATGCTCCTGTTCCATAATACTGATTGGAGCCTGCAGGTAATTGATATTCAACTGTGGATTCTCTTTTTGCTGTGTAGTTATAGTTTCAATTTCCAGAATGCGGGGAAAAAGTACCTGTTCTTCTTTTTTCATATGCAGTTCCATTTCTTCCTTAACAGCGGCCACCAATTCGAATATTTTAAAAAGCTCTTGATGATGTTCTCCATGTTTTGAGGCTACTTTTTCAGCATAAGCCAGTAGCTGCGGCAGCTCATTTTTTACATAAGCATGATGGGTAGATACAATATAATCGATCAATTGAGCCTGGGTTAATTTATCAAAAGGGTATCCGGATGTAATACCTGTAGCAGCGGAAACCTTTTCCAGTTCGGGCAGTAAGTCGTCTACTGAAATATTCTGTTCATCACAGGCTTGCTTGAGTGAACGTTTTCCTTTGCAGCAAAAATCAAGGTGATATTTTTCAAATATGGCGGCCGACCGGTGATTACCTGTTACTATTTGTGCCAGGCTTTTGTTCATTAGTTCATTCATGATAAAGTATTTAGAATTGAATAGTTGTTTACATGTCTTTTTTTCTGAAGCTTCTGACAGCCAGCCATAACGGAATAGCCGCCCATAACAACATAATTGCAGTAGTAAAGAGCACACCCTTTCCACTGCCAAAGAAATCTTTATATAATGCACCTGTGTAACCCATCAAAGCACTGATATCCATCTTGAGCATAATAAAAATGCGGCCAAGGTCAATAGGATTAAGGGCAGAAAGTAATAAAGTGAACTTTTCCATGGGATAATCACTGAATGCAAACAGGATTAATAGCACCAGTCCGTCATAGATAAGGGCGAAATAGAACCAAAGAAGAAGTGCAAAGCCAATTCCTCTTGCCTTGTCTTTTGACCTGACTGAAGCCAGGAATGCAATGCTGGTGAATACAATTGTAAGCGCAGTACCAGTAAATAATAAAGCAAAACCTGTGTCATCAGCAGAAAATAGTAAAACCGGAACACCGACTCCGATCCAGAATGCGCTGAGAAGGGAAATACATACTCCTCCAAACTCGCTTAGCAAAATCCTTGTCCTGCTCAATGGTTGTGAGAGCATCAGCTCGATGAATTCATATGAATTGTAATAGTGGATCGTAGTAAATATCAGGCTGATCAATGGCAAAACTATCAGTACAATGTTTAGCAGGCTAAGTATAGCCTTGCTGCTGTTTTCTTCCATGCGGAACATGCTGAAAGAAACTATGAAAAGAAACAGCGTATAAGCAATAACTATCTTATTCCTGAGAATATCATATAAAACATATCGGGATAACTTAAGCATTTTGATTCGATTTAGTAGATTCTCTCATCTTTCTTCTCCGCCAGAAATATCTGGTTGATCCATTTATTGTCGGTTTCATATCCTCTCATCACTTTTGCAATAGCCTTACTGAGTTTTATCTCGCCAGTTTCTTCCTGTAATGTTTCAAGATCTTTTAAGAACTGCATTTTTCCTTCCTGCAGGTACATAATATGAGTTGTTAATTCTTCCAGGTCGCTGAGTACATGTGATGTGATAAGGATCAGCTTGTTCTTTTTCTTTTCGTGGATGATCTTTTCTTTCAATATTTCTGAAGAAAGAGGATCAAGGCCAGCAGTAGGCTCGTCGAGAATAAGGATAGCAGGGTTGAAAAGAAAAGCAAGAGCAGCACTGACTTTTTGCCGGGTACCACCGCTCAATGTACGCATTGGTTTTTCATAAATAGCAGGGATGTTGAATTGTAAAACGAGATCATTATCTGTTTCTTCTGCATTTACGTTCCTGATCTTTTTCATCATCTCAAACAATTGCCCGACTTTCATGTTATCCGGATAGCGGCCTATTTGTGGCATATAACCAATATCACTCCGGTAAGCCGGGTCTCCGTTTACCGGCTGATCTTTGACGAATATCTTTCCACTGTCGGGTTTTACCATCCCCAGAATCGATTTTATCAGTGTTGTTTTACCTGACCCGTTTGGTCCGATCAATGATATTACCTGCCCTTTGTCAAAATTGGCCGATATATTATCAAGGGCCTGTAGTCTCCTGAATTTTTTATTGATATGTTCGATACGGATCATAATTTCAGCATTTTCATCATTGGTTTGTCGTCCAAAAGATTCTGTGGGGTAAGACTTGGAATGGCCTTTTCTGCTTTGTCCAGCAGCGATACCATAAAACTTCTGAACAACATGAGTGTTGTCGGATTTTGTTCAATTATCATGGAATACATACTGACAGGATGATAGGCAATATCACCAATCCCGTCTTTGTTCATATCATAACCATCATATTTATCCCAATAATTGTTATAGAATTTATTCAGTACCATAGTGCCATTAGTACCTACATCAAAACTGTTTCCGGTAAAATTATTATGATGAAATACATTGTCATCGCAGCTGGCCTGTACTTTTATGGCCCATCCGTTATTCTTGAAACTGTTTTTTTGTATCTCAATACGACTGCTGCCTTCCATATAAACCCCTACTGTATTTTTCAGAAATGTATTAAACTTAATATGACTATCAGTAATATCTTTTAGCAGAATTCCATACGCAGAAGCTCCCCAATTTTCCTCGAAATGATTTTTTTCCATTCGTACCCTTTTGGAATACATTACAGCCACCCCGGCCCCGTTATTTCTGAAAGTATTATCCAGGTAATTATCGTCATTAGAAAACATGAAGTGCAGTCCATAACGGATATTTTTTTCACTCAGGTTATTTCTTATCTGTGATTGCGTCACAAACTCAAAGTAGATTCCATCTCTGTGACCTTGTATGTGGTTGTTTTCAATCACGGCATTATTAGATTTCCAAAGATGAATGCCATTGCCTGTCAGTTGTTCTGATGTTGGGATTCCGGTGATCTTGTTGCCACGGATAATGGCATTAGTGGTATTGGAAATGTGAATTGCAAAATAGGAGTGGATAACAGTATTATTTTCAAGTGTCACATTGTTGCAGTCAACCAGTTTGATTGATGCAAAGTCATTCATGGCAGAGTAGCCGGAATTTCGGAACTGAATCCCCTTTACCACTACATTGTTTCCGCTGATAAGAAGTATCTCATATTTTTTTTCGCCATCAAGTACTGTATTTTTTTCTCCTATTAAGGTCAGTGATTTGGTAAGTACGATACTTCCTTCTTTATATAGCCCCGACTGTATAAGGATCGTGTCTTTATCCCTGGCTGCTTCTATTGCTTTTTTTAAAGAACGTATCGGTTGTGCAGGGCCGACAATAATTGTATTACCAAAGGAAATAAGGAGGAGAAAAGAGAATACTATGGTAAAAAAATACTTCATTTATTAGTCAAGTTTCAGCAGTAATTCTTTCCATGTAAGTATTGTACCGGTTTTACCAGTGTTAAATTTTTCAGCAGCTTCTTTATTGGCAAATGCGGCTGCATGGCTTCCCATAGGGCTTTTTACTTCAGGGCCCACTACGAAAAATGTTTTATTGACATCAAGGAAGTCATTTTCTTTTTCGAAATTGATCACCACTTCCTGTTTAATATCTTTTTCCTGAACAGAACCTGATTTGATAAAACGGGATAGGCAAACAAGATCATCAAATTTAAAATTTTTCCCTTTGCTGGTAATTAGCTGACAACCAAATTTTGGATCTACAATTCCCATTTTGCAGGTATGACAAATATCCTTACCATACTTGAAGGGTTCAGGTTGTGCGGAGCAGGAGGAGAGAGCCAGTCCTATGATAGTTACTAATAAATAGTAGTTTGGTTTCATTTTTTAATTTTTTTACGCTGACGATACCATTCTGTAAACCAGACACCAAAAGCCAGAGCAGCCGCACCGATTACTACCCAGCCTCCCACATCCGGAAATGAGTAGGCATCAAAGTTCAATAATCTTTTATGACCAAATAATGGAGGCTGATAGGAAAGCCCTGGTACCTGAATAGCTGCACTGGGATCAAGGTTGTGGCCATAATCATATCCCCACTGATAAAAATCGTACATAGCAAGTGCACCACCGATAGCTGTCAAAATAAGATAAAAAAGTAAAAATTTCCTGTTGCCAGTAACAGCTACAAGCATGCCGAGCAACATAAAGAAACCTACTACGTAGGGTAGGAATTTAAATTCAGGAAACATGTCGACACTTATATGTTTCATGCCGATATAGTGATTCAAACCATTAATGATCTCTACATCGCCTGATAATCCATTTATCCAGATATTCATCATTAGTCCTTCAGGATACTGTGGTGCAAAAAGATCAATACGCCATACGGGCAGGAAGAATGCTGCGATCAAAGCACCGGAAGCAAAAGCGACTAATATCCGGGATGTTACACTGAGTTTGTTGTTCATATTGATTTCTTAAAAAACTCCCGGGGTATTGAGCCCCGGAAGTATGTGAAATTGTACAATGAAAAAACGCAACACCATTCAATTATTTCTTTGCCGGGGGAAGTAATACTGCATCAATCACATGTATGATGCCATTGGAGGCAGGAATAGAAGCCACAATATTTGCACTGCCATTCACCATCACTTTACCATCCTTCACACTGAGAGTAATATTATCTCCATTAGCCTGGCCAATTACCTGGCCATCTTTCATATTTTCTGTTTTATATACAGCAACAGCCACATGATATTGCAAAATGTTTTGCAGATCGGCTTTCTTATCATCTTTCATTAGTCCGTCTACGGTACCTGCGGGTAACTTGTCAAAAGCAGCATTTGTTGGAGCGAATACTGTAAAAGGTCCTGCATTTGAAAGAGAGGTAACCAACTCAGCCTGCTTTAATGCAGCTACCAATGTTGAATGGTCTGCTGATCCGACAGCAACCTTTACTACATCTTTTTGTGATTCGTCATCCTGTACAGCTTCTTGTCCGCCAGCAGTTGTGGCTGCATCAGGGGTACTACCTGTTTCTACTGTTTTATCATTATTACAATTGCTAAGGAAAAGAGATAAAACAAGAAGTGCTATGCTGAATATTTTTTTCATAACTTTTTAATTTTGAAATATAAAGTTTGAATAAATGCAAACGTTGCATACAGCAGCGTTTGCATTTTAGATTTACTTGGTTGCAGGTTTTTCAGTTGCCGCAGGAGCTGTAACTGCAGGTAAATTTGTAC
>CAZTKV010000177.1:0-2193 GCA_964614285.1 uncultured Chitinophaga sp.
GGAGGCCATTACCATCCAGTTGGAACCGGAATAATCTATGATTGATTTATCCTTTTTGCCATTCACCTTCATAAGATGAATAGAATTTTCGGAAGTCAGTGTATCATGCCACAGCACATAGGCAATTCTCCAGTTCTTTTTCTGTGAAAATGAAACCTGGGTCAGCAGTATCAACAAAAATGTGAGCAGTTTTTTCATTTCAGGCAAATTATAAACTTATTCTCATCCTGCCTGCTCGTAAGCCTGCTTTATCCAGTCGTACAATTCCTTGCCAATTGTTTTTTCATCTTCCACCCTGATGCGGTGCGTACACATGGCATTCCATTTCTTACCGTCTTCCACCATTCCGGATGGCGCAACTCCTTTTATGTTCAATCCGACATCCAGTCTGTCTTTGGTGGAAGGTTGAATTAGAGCAAATTGTTTTTTTCTTCGCAGACTCACATAGGCTTTCTTTGGCGCCACTTCCACATCCTTGCCCATCTTGTTTATCTCCGCCATTATCTTATCATACCATGGCTTCAGGTTTTCTTTTCCCTTGTATTGCTCTGCAATCAAATCGTCACTGTTCTCCGCAGCACCTGCATGGGATTGTTTGGCAAAATGAACTACTGTATTAGCGTTGCCATGTGTAAAGCCGTGCTTTTCTTTCAGATAATTTACCAGTTCTCCATGTTTGGAAAACCCGGATTTATTGACAATGTCAATCCACTGCTGTAGTGTTTTACCTGTGTTTTTTTCGATATTGGCTATTTGGGTTTGTGTAGCCTTATCAATTGATTCCGTTCCCATATTGATATAATTTAATTACGGGCAAGGTATTGAAAACCAACCTACCTGTATTGGAAAAAATTTACCTCTGACTGACCGGGATATAGTTTATGTAGTCGCCCCGTAATTCCATATAAGCCGACGGGTTGAAGCCGGAAAACCGTTTAAACTCATTGATAAAATGAGCCTGGTCATAGTACCCGCAGTCAAGCGCCAAGCCAGTCCAGTTGATTTGACCCGGATTGTTTTCCAGCAACTGCACTGCCTGCTGAAACTTGAGCACACTTACATATTGTTTGGGGTTAATACCAGCATATTTTCTGAAAAGACTGATCAGGTGTTTATTGCTGTAACCGGTTTTATGGGTTATTTCACGGATAGAAGCCTGCGAAGGGTTAATGCCAATTTGTGATATACAATAAAGTATGGCCGGATGAACTTCTAAATGATTTTTGATTCTTTGCAACAGGTATTGTTCTGCTATGGTAAATTTTTGCGCTAGTTCTGCTTGTTCCAGTAATTGTTCCCTGAAAGAAAGCAGCTCGTTGCCAAATACCAGTTCTGCATCTACTACTTTATCTTTTATTTCCAGTACCGGCATGTGTAAAAAAGACCAGGCCATCCCGGGTCGAAAACGTATCACCAGCATTTCTGATTCTGCTGCTCTCGCCTGTATAGAAATATATTCCGTCCGCATACCGGAAATCCATGCCCTTTTGCAAGACTGGATTTCAGTGAGCCTATCATTATCGTAAATATATTTAGGAATATTGGTAAGGTCAATAATCAAATCAATTCCACCATCGGGCAAGAGTCGTTCAATCGTATGTGGCGGATTATATCCTTTATAATAAGTCATTAATTCCACATAGCTGGTAAGGGGTAAAGGTGGTATGTGGAATTGAAGAATCACCCTATTTATTTTTCCTCCGGCTGTCTCTCAGATTCGTTTCATACATTTTAATCCAGTCTTCCACCGTGATTTTAGATGCCAGTTCTCCAATCAGATCAAATGGAATGTCTTCTGATTTTTTATAACGGATACAGCTTTTGCCCATATCTAATTTTTTAGGGCTGGCTTTTGCATGTGCATCCTGAAACCACTTGAGTAATTTGGGGTTAGCATAAATACCCATGTGATAAAGATTAATGGAGTTTTTCTGTGAAGCAAGGCCCATGAATGGCAGGGGATCTTTGGGATTGCAATGATACCCGGCCGGATAAATACTGTGCGGCACACTCCACCCCATCATACCATAACCCATTACTTCTTTAAAGCCTTTAGGAATATTTTTCTTTATAACAGAGCGGAGTTTTGCAATGGCTTTTTGCCTGTCTTCAGGCAGTTCGGCCAAATAAGCATCTACTGTTGCAGCTTTTGATTGCATAATGAAACTTTTAGAAACTTAAAATACGAAAAAA
>CAZTKV010000177.1:2293-5471 GCA_964614285.1 uncultured Chitinophaga sp.
ACCATAAAACATAAACCGCCGAACATAGCTTTCTCCTCCACATTCTTATGTGTAGCAGCAATTAATTCCCGGGTCATGTTTGCCAGCTTTTCGCTGTAGGCCATGGTAAATTTTTAGAGATTCAATAATTGCCCAATGCCATCTTTTTTATTACGTAAATCAGTACCGGCCTGGTATACTGATTTTAAATTGGTGAGATAATAGGTCCAGCCGGTTTTACAACCCACATGCCAGGTGAGTCTTCCAGTTTCATCATCAGGGATATCTTCCTGTACTATTTCAACTATTGTTTCTCCTTGTTCTTTGTAAATCCTTACCGTACAATTGCCTGCTTTTCCAAAACTGAAGCGAATGAAATCTTTATCATTACAATCCAATATAGTTCCATATTCCACTGTTTCATCGGACCAGCCATGCCACATCCACTTGTAAGTATCCCCTTTCTGCACAAGTTCATTTGGGATCCTTATTATTCCATCGGCTGTTTTGTATTCACTCAGCCTTAAAAACCAGCTTTCAATACCTGCCCGGGTGGCCCATGCAGTATAGAGTGCTTTTGGCGATGCATTTACATCAATACGAACAATAAATCTGCTCCAGTTAATTTCTTCCATGGCTTAGTCTTTTGTTCTGGAATAATAAAAATCTGATTTCTTGTCAGGTTGTTGCGGTCCGCCATCTACAACAGCATGAATGGAATTTTTACCCACCCGTTTATATGTAATTCGTTTGGGGAAATCATGGGAGGGGTTTTCCGCTACAAACCCTGAATCTGAAAACGAAGTAAGCTTAAACTCAACCGGCAGTTCATTATTTTGCCCGGCGGCTTTTGCTTCGTAATAAAATTCATTTGCCCGCCTGAACAGCCTGATTGTTTCAAAAGGTATAACAGTATCTCCTTTCATCACATCTGAACTTCCCTCCATCAGGCTGTCATTAATCGTCTTCCATTGTTCTGTAACCTTTGCTTCACTTTCCTTCATAGCCCATTCGCCATTCAGCCAGATGAACCGGGCAACCGTTTCCGGATTTTCTTTTCCAGTATTGTTATTACAGGCAACTGCTAATAAAACTACCAGGGTGATGCAAACAGATGGTATAATATTTTTTGCAGGCATATATTTATTTTTCCAGCAACGCTTTCAGGTTGCTCAAACCGGTGCTAAAGTCGTCGCCAATAGATTTTTCCATATTCATGAACAACTTCATAATGTTCATAGGATAATTCATCTGGCCTTCGAAACCCCAGCTTACTTTGGTGCTGTTATCACTTAATGCTTCTGTGGTCATGGTTGACTGAGCAACTGATTTAAATGGTTTTATAAACCGTAGTTCTGTGCTTAGTTTCCGGCCTTCTTCGACGCCGGTTATTTCCTGCTCGCCGGCTCCAACCTTTTTATTTCCCTCCCATGCACTTACAAAGCCTACCGTCGCATCTGTGCCCCGGTACTCTTTTTTCATATTAGGGTCCATACTGCCCCACTTACTATAGTTGTCCTGGTTTTTTAACTGTTTGATGTAGTTAAAGACTTCGGCATTAGGTTTATTAATTATAATCTCCCGGGTGGCTTTCATACCCTTTGGGATGAACAGTCCGGCTATTAATAAAGCGGCAATAATGCCGATAATGATGTATAGTATGATCATTGTTAATTTTTTAGTGTTGTAAATATTTTTCCGGAACGGAGTGCAAGGCTACTCGGTTTCCCTCTGTATCCAGGAACACAGCCATATAACCATATTCGGGGCTTATCTCTGTTTTAGGAACTATTATTTTCCCACCGGCAGCTTCAACCCTGTCCAAAAATATTTTAACATCGGGATTGCCGTTCAGATAGATCAATGGGCCATCCGTGGAAGAAGGTTTATGAAAACCGCTGCTGTCAATTAGTGTTCCGCCAATCCCTTTCATAGGATCATCAATCGGGAACATCCGCATTTTTGTTTGTTGAAAATCCATGGGCTGCATTTCAATCTGAAAGACTGCCTCATAAAATTTTTGAGCTCGGTCAATGTCGGTGGCCGGTATTTCAAACCAGCTGATAGCATTATCCATGTTGATTGTTTTTGTTTTATTTAGAAGTAATTTTTACTTTTTCTTTCATCTTCTTGTATGCTGTATCTATTAACTTCTTCAGCACCTTTATATCTACATCCGCCAGCTTATTGATGTATAAACAAGATACGCTGGTTTTGCATTTGCCAAGTTTCTTCAGCAGTTCGGGATAGTGGCTAATGGATGGCAGTATATAAAGCGTAAGGTTGGCTTTGCGGGGAGAAAAACCTGTAATGAACCAGTCTCCTGCCTGCCTGCTCCTTTCCGATTTATAATGATAGCTGCCAAAGCCTACAATACTGCTGCCCCACATTTTTGGTTCTTCTTTTGACGCCTGACGCATCATCTTCAGGACAACTTCACAGTCTTTTCTTTTTTCTTCACTAAATGTTTGAAGAAAAACTTCTACAGATGCGTCATTCTTTTTGGTTTTTATTTCCGCCATTGTTATTGCTTTAGTGGCAAATCAGTATTCCATATTTCACGGTATAGTTTCCATTTACCATCTTCCTGTTTCCAGAGGGCAATGAATTTACCTTTGTCAAAGCTACCGCCTTTTCCATCCGGAAAGTTATAGGTACCCTCTTCCACTACCAGGTCTTTATCGCCATATACATTACCGATGGGCAGTTCCATTTTAACATCTGTACCCGAGCCATCGCCCCGGAAAAATTTGATGATAGAGTCCCGGCTGGCTACGACAGGCATGTTAGGGGACAGCACTTGTGCATCTTTACAATAGCGGTCTGCAAAATAGATTGAGTCTTTTGTGGTAAAGCGCTGTGTATAGCTCTCATTCATTTTTATGATATGCACTTTCACAGAATCAATGCTGAAATCATTTTTAGTTGTTTTACCTTGCTCTTTTGACTGGCAGGCAAGTAGACCTACAGCAAGCAACGGGAATACAAGTTTTCTCATAATAATTATTTTGGACATTTAAATTACAGAAATAATTAATGAGTTGCTGTGCCGTTCATCACGGTAAAAGCTCACTTAAACTCATTCCAGTACTTAATGATAAAAAACAACAGGATAAGAATGGAAGGAATTGCCACATACAGGTGATACCAAATACCAAAATAAATATCGAATGCAATAACTGCAATACCGCAGGCTATA
>CAZTKV010000178.1:0-5431 GCA_964614285.1 uncultured Chitinophaga sp.
AGAAAATGAATATAAGAATTGGACCGGTCATGATAACCCAATGCTTCTCTCGCTTCCCAGTGCCAGTCGGTGCAGGCACAATAGCCCCAGCCATACCAGATACCCAGTACGAACCAGGAAAAAGCAGTAAGCAGTATGGTTATCAAATGCAGCTTTCTTGTTTTGGGAAAGGCCCAGCCCACTATATTGAACAGTGTAAACGCTGTATGAAAAACAAAGAAGAAGATATTGAGGAACTGGTGCCACATATTGTAATAAGTAAATAAAGATTTCCAGAAGTGTTACCTCCCCGGTCTCTTCATGCTTTGCAATCCTTTTTCTTTGTTCAGCATACCGTATGTAACGATCCTGAACTTCGGATCATGGATCAGCTGCTGAAAAGAAGGAGATAATAAAGCCCGCAGTTCGGATTGCCGGTGCTTGCTCATATCCTTTGGACCAAAAGGATTCAGGTCTTCCATGGCACTCATCTCCGGTGTGTCAAGCCCGATATGCACCACAAAGAGTTTGGTGCCGCCCGGCTGCAGGGCTTTTACTTTAGCTGTTAAGGTATCAAGCTTATTCGCCACCGGCGCTGCATAACCACCTTCCACATCCACTTCATCATAGTAGCGGGAAACGGAGAGTTTATATTCCGCCGCCAGTTTTTCTACAATGGCCCTTGTCTCCAATGTCTGCATGGCTGCTCCCATATGGTAATCAAGATAATCCAGTTTTAATCCTGCCTTGATTGCTTTATCGATCTGTGCCCGCAGTTCGGTTTCTATTTCACTAAGCTTTGGATTATTACCAAAGAGCAAACTGCGGGAAGGAAAGAAATGACCCAATGAATCCACCAGTGAAGGCACGGCGCTTACTCCCGCTACAGGACCCCAGCGATAGTTCTTCCATTCGGCATTCAGTGTAAGATGAATGCCAACGGATACATGCGGGTATTTTTTCAATATCTGCACCGCTTCGGTAAACCAGGAGCAGGGTACCATTACAGACATGGAAACCGGCATACCGGTTTTCAGTACTTCTTCTGCCGCCATATTTACCGAATGGCACATGCCAATATCATCGAGGCGGAAGAGCAAGGGAATTTTTGGTGGGGCATTATCTGTTTGTGCAAAAGAAAAAATGAAAGAAACAATTAAAACAGGAAGCAATAACAGGTGTTTCATAAAAAATATTTGTAGTGTAAAGACCTCCGTTTTATACCGGGGTTTTATTTAAGCATTTTATTTACGAACTCTTCTATTGGCTTCACCGGATCACTAAAACTGAATGAAATATCAGTTGTATTTTTCATATACGTGGCTTTCATTGACGGGAAATAATTCTCCCAGGACAGAAATTAAAACCAGCAACAGGAAGCCGTGCTTAACTTATTGCTTTTTTAAAAAAATCAGTTCGTTGGTAAGGCCTCCGTCCTTTCCTCCCGAATTTTTTATAAAGGAAATAGTCACTTCATTACCTTGCCAGGAAACGCCATTGGATGAAACACCGTCTTTATAGGAGTTCTCCTTTTTTGTGTAAGGACCAAGAGAAGCGATCAGCTTTTCCTGCTGGGTATAATAATCTTTATCGGCATTATAATCATCCGGCTTGTATACTGTGATGAACTGCATACCGGTAAGTTCATCCTTCGGATTAAAAATCAAATAAACAGACGTGTATCGCCAGCCAAATACCACCAGGTTCATTTGTGATTTATAGCCGGAGGTTTTATAGATATAAGCATTATTCCCATCACCTGTTTTACTCCAAAACAGCAGCTGGTCGGTATACTTGCTTTTACTGTCGCCCATGCTGAAAGCATTGACGGTTTTCCATTTATCGGCGGCGGGCTGCTGGGCACCCGTTTTTTGCAATAGTACCAGCAGGGCCGTTATTAAGACTGCGTATCGCATAAAAAACATTTTACTAATGTACTATTTTAAAATACGATTCTATAGGTGTTGGCACTGTTTCTCTCTTTTGCTGGTGCAAGAATCAGGATACCGTTTCTTTCATCCGGGCAACTGCTACAATCCCTCCCTGCAGTGAAGCGGCTTGTGCATATATACCCGGTGCCGTCAAAAAAAATTCGGCGGCATAAATTATCTGCTTACATTTATTAGCTTCTTACCCCTTGCAATACCCTTCCCGCCCTCTATTTATTATTTAACCTAAAAACACAACTAATGAAACAGTTCAGATTCAGCTGTATGTTACTTTTTGCAGCTATGGTATTCTTTTTAAGTTCCTGTGGCAGTGGCAGCGGTGAAAAGAAAGCCGGCGATGACACAACCGGCACGGTAACCACAGCACCGGTACCGGTAAATACAATTGTCACCACCCCACAACTTATGGTAGTGGTAACACACAAGGTGGCTGATTATGCCAAATGGAAACCCTCTTTTGATGCACACGACTCCATTCGCCTCGCCAATGGCCTGCACCGGTATGTGATCGGCCGCGGGGTAGCTGATACCAACATGGTGCTGGTAGCCATGAAAGCAGATGACCTGGCAAAGGCCAAAGCTTTTTCACAAAGCCCGGACCTGAAGAATGCCATGAAAAAAGCCGGCGTAACCGGGCCGCCCACCATTCACTTTATCAATACCACCTGGCAGGATACTGCCAATATTGGCGCTGCTCCCCGCTCCCTGACCACTTTTACAATAAAAGACTGGGATGCATGGATCAAAAACTTTGATGACGGCAAACAGGAACGCATTGATAATGGATTGCTGGTAAGAACAGTAGGGCATGATGCAGATGACAATAAAAAAGTGGCCCTCGTAACGGCGCTTAGCGATACCGCCAAAGCTTTTGCTTACTATAAATCGGATGCATTGAAAAAAAGAAGAGAAGCAGGTGGCCTTACCAGTGAACCCAAACGTTTCCTGTTTACCATTGCACACAGGTATTGACCCAAACAATAACCTCCATCTTTATAAATAAATTACAACGGGGTCTTCTCAGGAAGATCCCGTTGTAATAAAAGGATGATATGCGTTAACTCATGCACCGGTAATTTATTTCCTGCTGCCGTTCCGGGTAGCAGCATTACCTAAAATTTTTTTAACTGTTCAGCGATAATTGTCCCTGCTTTTTCTTTCAGCGGATAATCAAATGAACCCATGGAAGATTCAATGCGTATGTCAGTAATGGTTCCGTTCTTTATTGTTTCTATAGCGGAATAGGGTAAGGTATAAAAAGCAAAAAGCCAGCAGCCATAACCCATAGAAGATTTTTTAGCGCTGTAATCAGCACGGCTGGGCAGACTGATTACCGATCCATCACTCATTATTAATTTGGCAGCTTGCCCTCTATAAATAGAAAAACTATTGGTACGACCTGTTTGTATAGAAAACTCCAATGCAAAACCAGTTGGATATTTTAATACCGTGCTTTTCAGGTAATCGCTTACGGTGCTTCTTTTATCCCGCCCTGTTCCATACGTATCACCGGCCGAAATATAGAGCCGTTCTTCGCTGGTATAAAACACCGTATCGCCGCTTTCTTTACTGATATCATATTTTAATTTTCGCTGGGCGAAGGCAGTTGTTTGTAACAGCAGTAAAAAAATCAGTACCCCTTTCATGCGGATGGTTTGTTTCTTAAAGGTAGGGATGAATTCTTTACGCTATGGCCGGTGTCTGCCTGCCGGCAGGAAGGTTTGCTTTCACCGGCTACTGATCTATAGTAAGGTTAAAAAGAATCATGAAGAACTGTTCTTCATTCATCCGGTTGTGAAAGAAAAAACACCAACCAGGGCAAAAAGGCAACAGGATCAATAACACCTTGTGAAATGACAAGCGTCATTGTTTAATGACAGGCGAGAGCCTACATTTATCACCCAGACGATTGATTTGAAATTCTTAAAAAGCACTACAATGAAAAAGATAATGTTTTTTGTAGCAGTAGGTGCATTCACAACAACTTTGCTATCGTTCTATTACCTGGCACAGGAGGACCCCTGGAAAGTACCTGAAAAGTACGAAAAGCTAAAAAACCCTGTTCCGGCTGATGAGGCCTCCATTGCTTCAGGAAAGGAATTATATAACTATTTCTGCCTTACCTGTCATGGCAGCGATGGTAAAGGCTCCGGTAAAAGGGCTTATAAGTTAAACAACACACCTACCGATTTTACGACCGGATCATTCCAGAGCCAGTCAGATGGTGCGTTGCTTTACAAAGTTTACTCTGGCCATAGCGAAATGCCCGGTTTCAAGAAAAAAATACCAGGCAACACCGATGTTATGGAAGGTAGTTTCGGAAAAACAAGAATACCCGGAGACATGATAAACTATGTAAGGACATTCGGTAAGCATTAACAGGGTCAGTAACATGGATACAATTGGTGCCGGCTTGTTCAAATCAGGTCAGGGGTTTTATTTTTTGTCCTTATTGGCCTTGCCTGATGGCCCGTGCCTGCAAAAACACCAACAACGGCGCAAGAACCAGTTGGGAATAGGGCATGATCCTCTATTAAACAAGCAGCTGAAGTATATATTTCTCCTGTTATCTTTATTTAATGATCATCGTTGCCACCGAACTGCATGTAAAAAGTTTTTGGAAATTCTTTCCTTTTGTACGGCATTCTATCCGTTCGATGAAACAGGCCAAACAGGCTCCCGGTATTCTACATGCCACAGCCAGCAATGGCGGCTGGCGCATTGGCTACACTCTTACGGCATGGAAGGATAAAGCTTCAATGCTGCAGTACCGCAATACGGGCCCGCACAAAGAAGCCATGCAACAAATAGGCAACTTATCAAAGCAATATAAGACGCTGGTATGGGAAGCAGCGGATATACCAACCTGGAAAGAAGCAAAGGGCCGGCTGGATGCAATTGCATTTAAAATGTTGAAATAACTACACCTGCAGCAGAATCGAAATGCTACACTTATAACACCAGTATAAGCACTACTGCAAGTCTCCTAAGCTTGCCTGCCTAGGCAGGAAAATCGCCTGCAAAGAGAAACCGGGAACTCCGGGGTTCTCCAAAATACCGTATATTTAAATCAGTCTTTTACTACAAATCATCGGTATGGAAAACGCTGCCCCTCCACCAGCAGTGCCCGAACCAAAGCCAGCCGGCAAATGGCTCCGCATGGGACGCAAGATCCTCATCGGCGCTATCATTATGTTTTGCGTCAACTTTTTTTTGAAACTAACCGGGTGGGATAGCTGGGAAAAATTTTCTGAGCAGGCAGACGGTTTTGCTGAAAACATCATGGCCGGCGCTGCCAGGATGAGCCCGATGGCATTATGGAACAGTATTACCACCGAAGAATACACTTACGATACTGAACGGGGCAATTATTTCTCTGTCCGCAGGCAAACAGGCAAACTCACTTTAAAAGATAAGATAACAAACTGGCTGGGCCTTTACTGGTACACCGGATCAGGCAGGGCCTTCTGGGTGGGGCGCATCCTTCTTATACTGGCGATAGT
>CAZTKV010000179.1:0-1899 GCA_964614285.1 uncultured Chitinophaga sp.
AAGTAAAATTTCACCTCGCTGACAGCATTGCCAAAAAGCTAAAAGTAGTTGATGCCGTGGCAGAAGCAATTGGTTTAAAAAACCTGGCCACCCAACATACAAGAGCAGAAGAAATAAAAAACCGGAAATTCGATTTTGCTGTATCAAGAGCCGTTGCCCCATTAAAAGACCTGTGGAAATGGAGTCGGCCGCTGCTGCATAATAAACCCAGAACGGCTAACTCTCAACTTCAACCGGGTCTCATTTGCTTAAAAGGCGGGGATCTTGCAAAAGAAATCCAGGAAAGTGGCACAAGGCCACATATGATAGAAATCACTGAATTGTTCCCGGAAGATTTCTTTAAAGAGAAATATCTTCTTTATGTCCGCCGGTAAAATTACCAGTTTGTGGTATTGGTGAAACTGTTTTAAATGATGAACTTTAAGTAATGAGACATATTTCTGTTTTCATAGTAGATGATAATAAGGAGCTGAGAAATGCGCTTGAAGAAATCGTTACCATGTCTGAAGGATATAAATGTGCAGGTACGGTAGGTTCAGCAGAAGATGCAGTAATCCAGATTCCCATTTTAAAGCCGGATGTTGTACTGATGGATATTAATCTCGGAACAGAAGAAAGCGGAATTGATGTGGTAAGAGTATTAAAGCCACGTATACCAGATACTAATTTCATGATATGCACGGTGTACGAAGAAGATGAAAAAATATTTGAAGCATTAAGTGCTGGTGCCAGCGGATATATTCTGAAAAAAACACCTCCCGGCAGAATGCTGGAAGCTATCCGGGAACTTTACGAAGGTGGAGCCCCTATGAGCAGCCAGATAGCCCGGAAAGTTGTAGCCGCATTTCAACAGCAGCAAACACAACATGCAGCAACTGAAACAGAAAAACTGAATATGCTTACCAACCGGGAAATGGAGATCCTTGAACTCCTTTCCAGGGGCTTAATGTATAAAGAGATCGCTTCTCAAACATTCCTGAGCCCCGAAACAGTTAGAAAACATGTGTATCACATTTACGAGAAATTACATGTAACCAATAGGGTGGCTGCCGTCAATAAGTTTTACGGAAGGTGATTTCTGCAGGATTTTGCGGGAAAAATCGGTGAAAACCATTAAAAATACCACAAAAGTGGTATTGTCTTGTTTTATGCGGTCCGCTACTTTTGAAATGAAAATTCAAATTATACGGACCATTAGCCATTAAACCTGATCTTAAGCAAGCAAACAGGGCCTTGATCAAAACCGTTAAAAAAGCCTCCGCCAAAAGCAGAGGCTTTTGTTTTAAAAGTTTATACCCTACCATTTAATCTCCAGTTTGTTATTCTTTCTGTCTATATCCGCCATCCTTAAGGAGGGGTCAATTTCCACTATTGAAAAATCGGCCAGTTTACGGGTTGTCTCTATTGTATAGGTACTATGTGTCCATTTCCATGGTTCATACACTTTCCTGGTAATGGCTGAGTCTTCAATTGGCTTCTCTCCATACATAAGATTCAGCGGAACGTAATGCAATTCCTTACTGCCATCCTTAAATGTTAACTGTAGATCTATTGGCATTGGCATCAACCCGGCCCTGTTCATCCTTACTTTTGTTTTGCCTCCTTCTTCCCAAAGACTATCGATGCTGTAATCAATCGTCTTGATAGAATTTACCCAGTACTCTTTGTACCAATCCAGTTTCATATCACTGACCTTTTCTGCAATACGGATGAAGTCTGCTGCATTGGGATGTTTAAATTTCCATTGTTTGTAATACTCGAGTAATATTTTATCCCTCACCGGCGCACCTGTTATGTATCCTAACTGTTCAAGAAATACAGCCCCTTTAGAATAAACTGCTGCACCATATGCTGCATTGGTATTGAAGTGATCTGCATGTGTAGTTAATGGCTCTTCTC
>CAZTKV010000179.1:1999-5418 GCA_964614285.1 uncultured Chitinophaga sp.
GCCTTTGCTGCATCGTCCAAAATTTTCTCCCACCCGGCAGCAGGTGCATTGGTAGGTTTATATAAAAGATGCAGTGTTACACTATCATTCACCTTTCTTGTTCTGTGTATATACTCCGGATCAGCCGCCCACATAAAATCATGGACATTAGGTGCAATGAAACGCCAGGTTAATTTATCTCCTGCGGGCCGGTTTACTTTTGAACCAGCGTTTTCATATCCATAACCAATCTGATTGGGGTTTTGCAAATAACCGGTTCCTCCTATAATATATTTTTTGTCGATAGAAATGCTAACATCATAATCACCCCATACTCCATAGAACTCCCGGCCTACATACGGAGTGGGATGCCAGCCCTCATAATCATACTCACATAGTTTGGGATACCATTGGCTCATTGAGTAACGAACTTTTGAAGTGGGATTATCTCTTCCGCTTCTTCTTATCTGCAATGGCACCTGTGCTTCAAACTCCATGTCAAATACCACTTTTGATTTAGGGAGTATGGGCTTATCCAGTTTTACTTCAAGGATCGTTTCCAGTACTTTGAAGGTTTGTGGACGGCCATTCATCTTTAATGAAATGATCTTCTGGTATCCGATCTCATCGGGCTTCAGGTTTACTATTCTGTCTTTTACCCGCTGATCCCAATCCGGTCCGCGGCCGGCTACTATTGTTCCCTGCCTCCTGCTCCGGGTATCCATCATACTGCCCGGTTGAAAGGCATTAAAATAAAGATGGTAAAACACCCTTGTCAGTGTATCGGGAGAATTATTCCAGTATTCAAGTTTCTGTTTACCGGTGAATTGATTGGTTTGTACATTCATATCAATACTCATCACATATTTTACCCTTTGCTGCCAGCGGTCAGGCTGGGCAACCAGGTTTATTGATATTAAAAAAAGGGCAGCAGATAAAACAAATAGTTTATTCATTTAATACAATTTGAATTGGTAAATTTCGCCAAATACTTGTTATGGCAAAAACAAAATTGATTGACGGTTACCCGTTTGTAAAATATGAAAAGGACACATTTAACGAGGAAGAAATGATAAACCGCACCCGGGAGTTTTACGTATGGATGGACAAAAGAAGAACAGTAAGGGATTTTTCAAATAAGCCGGTACCAAAAGAGGTGATCGGGAATTTACTTCTGACCGCTTCTTCTGCCCCAAGCGGAGCACATAAGCAACCATGGTCATTTTGTGTGGTAAGTGATGCAGAGATAAAAAAGCAAATCCGTACAGAAGCGGAGAAAGAAGAGTTTGAAAGTTATAACGGAAGGATGCCGGAGGAATGGTTAGAAGATCTTCGGCCATTGCAAACAAATTGGCATAAAGAATTTCTTGAACTTGCTCCATACCTGATAATTGTTTTCAAAAAAAACTACGAGATAAGAGAAAATGGCCGTAAAAGCAATGTTTATTATGCTGGCGAAAGTTGTGGACTTGCCTGTGGATTTTTATTAGCAGCTATTCATCATGCAGGCCTTGTCGCACTAACACATACGCCTTCTCCTATGAACTTTTTAAGTAAAGTGCTGAACAGGCCAGAGAATGAAAAGCCTTTTTTGCTGATACCTGTTGGCTATCCCGCAGAAGAGTGCTGGGTGCCGGATTTAAAAAGAAAAGAATTGAGTGAAGTATCCGCCTGGTACTGATCAGCTTTTACCTTCAACAATAATGACAATTTCCCCTTTTACTGTTTTTTCCCTGAAATGAGCTGCTACATCTTTCAACATACCTCTTTTATTCTCTTCAAATAACTTGGTAAGTTCCCGGCTTACACTGCACATTCTTTCTTCTCCGAAACAGGTAATGAACTCTTCCAGTGTTTTTACCAATCGTATCGGTGATTCATAAAATATCATTGTTCTTTCCTCTTCAGATAGTTGTTTCAATAAAGTTTGCCTTCCTTTTTTTAAAGGCAGAAAACCTTCAAAACAAAAACGGTTAGCAGGAATACCACTATTGACTAATGCAGGAACAAAAGCAGTAGCCCCGGGCAGGCATTCTACTTTCACTCCCACTTTTATACATTCCCTCACGAGCAAAAAAGCAGGGTCTGAAATGCCGGGAGTACCCGCATCTGTTACAACAGCCATTTTTTTTCCTTCCAGTAACTGGCTGACTAAATGATGCAATACTTTATGCTCATTATGCTGATGATAGGGAGAAAGAGGTTTCGTAACCTGGTAATGATTCAGCAGGTGTGATGTCGTTCTGGTGTCCTCAGCCAGGATAAGATCCACCTCCTTCAGCACTTCCAGTGCACGGAGTGTGATATCTTTAAGATTGCCTATCGGGGTGGGAACAAGGTAAAGCATCAATTTGAAAATTTGAAAATGTACAAATTTGAAAAATGAATTCCCTTACCGGGAATAGTTTTCAAATTTTCGAATTGTCACATTGGCTAATTAACTGAAACCTCAAAATACTCCATCACCGGGTTGCTCAATAATTTTTTGCTGGCCTCTTCGGCTATAGCTTTTGCTTTTTCGGGAGAATCAGCATTTACCTGCAGGGTGATATTTTTTCCTACTCTCACATCTTCCACTCCACTCAGGCCCAGGTTTTCCAGTCCACCCATTACTGCTTTCCCTTGCGGATCAAGCAATTCTTTCAGCGGCATTACTTTTATCTGAACAGTATAGGTCATGCTATTTTGTTTTTAAAAAGCAAAGATAAGAGAACATACGCCACCACGATTACCGGCACTGCCAGCCATTTCAATAAAACAATTGAGAGTACCGCAACGATAATAAGTAAATAACGGGGGATATTATGCTTTATACTGTAGTCTTTAAATTTCATCGCCATCAGTGGCAGAGTGGATACCATCAGGTAAGAGAGAACAAACACCATTGCATAAAGAAACCATTTATTCAGTAACAGGCTGAATACCCATGCTTCATTCACATTCCAGTATATCAATGGTAATGATGCCACAAACAACCCAACAGCCGGTACAGGCATTCCCTTGAATGAGTAGGACTGGCTGTTATCTAAATTAAATCTTGCTAAACGCCATGCTGCTGCGCAGGGTAGTACAAAAGCGGGTAACAACCATAAAAAAGATACATCCAGTCCGCCTTCTTCCTGGGCAAAACTTAAACGGAGAAACTGGTAAATGATCATTGAAGGAGCTACTCCGAAGCTTACCACATCGGCAAGAGAATCCAATTGCTTACCCATTTCAGATGTGGCATTGAATAGTCTTGCAACAAAACCATCCAGGAAATCAACAACAGCAGCAATACCAATAAATAAGGATGCCATCCATATTTTTTCGGGTATATCGAGCAACTCGGTCCCTTCGGCGCTTACACTTATCAAAATGCCGTTTTGTAGCGAAAATACAATGGCGATACAACCGAAGAAAAGATTCAGTAAAGTGAAGAGATTAGGAATTTGCTTCAT
>CAZTKV010000180.1:0-1291 GCA_964614285.1 uncultured Chitinophaga sp.
CTGCGGAAACGTTCATCCTGCATCAGTTGCAGGTGAAAAGGAATAGTGGTCTTCACTCCTTCGATTACGTATTCACTTAATGCCCGGTACATGGTCTGTATCGCTTCCTGTCTTGTTTGTGCCACGGCGATCAGTTTGCCGATCATAGAATCATAATAAGGAGGAATGACATAGCCGGCATATACATGGCTATCCACCCTTACCCCATGACCACCCGGCTGGTGCAGTACAGTGATCTTACCGGGCGACGGACGAAAATCATTATACGGATCTTCGGCATTAATGCGGCATTCAATAGAATGCATTTGCGGTATATAGTCTTTGCCGGAAATACGATGACCGGCAGCAATGAGTATCTGTTCTTTTATAAGATCAAAGTTGATCACTTCTTCAGTAACGCAATGCTCCACCTGTATCCTTGTGTTCATTTCCATGAAGTAGAAGTTGCGGTGCTTATCCACCAAAAACTCTACGGTACCTACGCTTTCATAGTTGATGGCAGAAGCTGCTTTTTTAGCGGCCTCTCCCATCCGGTAGCGAAGCTCATCCGTCATAAAAGGAGAAGGTGATTCTTCCACTAACTTCTGGTGACGGCGTTGAATGGAACAATCTCTTTCGCTCAGGTGACACACAGTGCCGTACTGGTCACCGGCTACCTGTATCTCTATATGCCGCGGCTCTTCTACAAATTTTTCCATGTAGATACCATCGTTCTTAAAAGATGCGGCAGCTTCTGCTTTGGCAGTATCGTACGCTTTTTCCAGTTCTCTTTCTTCCCATACGATGCGCATACCTTTTCCGCCACCACCGGCAGTTGCTTTAAGAATAACCGGGTAACCCATTTCCCTTGCAATACCTTTGGCCTGGTCTACACTCTGCAATAATCCTTCACCACCAGGTACCACCGGCACACCGGCTTTTATCATGGTTTCTTTAGCAGTGATCTTATCTCCCATTGAGTTGATCATCTCCGGTGTGGGGCCAATGAATTTGATACCATGATCATTACATATCTGGGCAAACTTGGCATTCTCTGCCAGGAATCCATAACCGGGATGAATAGCATCTGCATTAGTGATCTCTGCAGCAGCCATCAGGTGAGCTATATTCAGGTAAGAATCGCTGCTCTGCGGACGACCAATACACACCGCTTCATCGGAGAATTTTACATGGAGACTGTCCCTGTCAGCAGTGGAATAAACGGCTACTGTTTTAATACCCATTTCCCTTGCTGTACGAATAACCCGCAGGGCAATTTCTCCACGATTAGCTATCAGTATTTTCTTAAACA
>CAZTKV010000180.1:1391-5394 GCA_964614285.1 uncultured Chitinophaga sp.
AGGCTGATCATATTCTACCGGCGACGCATCCTCCACCAGCACTTTCACAATCTTTCCGCTTACTTCGCTTTCGATCTCGTTGAAAAGTTTCATGGCTTCAATGATACATACCACCGATCCGGGTGCTACATCTGAACCCACATCGGTCAGGTTAGGTTTATCAGGCGCAGATTTTCTGTAGAAAGTCCCGATCATCGGGCTTTTGATGGTTACAAGGTTGGCTGCTGGTGCTTCTATCGTTTTTGCTTTTTCAGCAACAGGCTGACTGCTGGCTGCCGGTTGAGGAGCAACGGTATGGGCAGGAGCGGCAGCAACAGGTGCGGAAGAAACCACCTGCGTTACATGCTCTTCTTTTTGTTTTATCGTTACACGGAAATCTTTTTGCTCTATCGTTACTTCTCCAATATTCGATTTGTTGACCATTTTGATCAACTCCTGAATTTGTTTAAAGTCCATGTTTTTCAATTTAGTAGATGTTTTGGTTTTATAAAAGCCTTAACCTGATTTCAGGTTGGCTAAGGTAAGGAAATCAAAATGAGAAATTGAATGATTTCTCGGTGTTTTTGGGTGAAATCAGGCCCAAATAACACAAAAATGGCCTGAAACTGTCTATTTCTGGCCATTTTTGATATAGCACTAATTGATTATTCTTTTACTCTTTCCACATACTCACCTGTCTTGGTATTAATGCGTATCAGTTCGCCTTCGTTTACAAAAAGCGGAACACTTACCGTAGCTCCTGTTTCCACTGTAGCCGGCTTTAAAGTACGGGTAGCCGTATCGCCGCGAAGGCCGGGTTCTGTATAGGTAACCAGCATTACGATCTTATCAGGCAGCTCCACACTCATCGGTGTTTCTGTTTCTGTATTGAACAGCACACTTACTTCCTGGCCGTCCTTTAAAAACTGGGGAGCATCCACCATGTTTTCCTGCAGGGCCACCTGTTCAAAGGTTTCGGTATCCATAAAATTGTAACCCGTATCATCCTTGTACAGGAACTGGTAGTTCTTTCTTTCTACCCGTACTGGAAAAATATTATCACCTGAGTTCCAGGTTTTTTCAATACTGCGATTGTTATCAACCCCTTTCAATTTTGCCCACACTTTAGCGGCGGCACGGGCTGTTTTATTTTCACCAAATTCTACTACCGTATATAAACTGCCATCCAGTTTGATAATTAATCCCCTGCTGATGTCTGCTGTTGTTGCCATTTGTAAATCAATTTTTGAGGCGGCAAAGATAAGGGAGGGCTGCCTGACGGCAAAAGGAAGCTTATTGATTGGTAGCAACTAAGTCTGGAGCGAATAATTTATATTCGCAGTCTGCCCGCAACGCTTATGAAGAAACGGTTACACCCTTTTTTCTTACTGATATTAACCTGCCTGACCAGTTACATTACTGAGGCACAGTTGATTATTACCCAGCACCCGGATGCAACAGCCCTGGCACAAAAATTAGTGGGAGATGGTGTTACCATCAGCAATGTAAGTTTTACCGGCAATAGCCTGATGGCTTCCTTCTTTCTTAACAGGGCCAACAGAACAAATATCGGAATCGACAGTGGGATAGTATTAACCAGTGGCCGTGCAAAGACTGCAGGAAATAATTTTGGTGTAGATGGAAACGGCATAACACCTGCTTCCGGCGTGGAAGCGGATAATGGCTGGGGGCTGCCCGGTGATCCTGATCTGGCCCTTGCCATCGGTGCCCTTACTATGAGAGATGCCTGCGTACTGGAATTCGACTTTGTACCATTGGGCGACAGTGTAAAATTCAATTATGTATTCAGTTCAGAAGAATACACTCCTAATTACGTTTGTTCTTTTAATGATGCTTTTGCATTCTTTATATCCGGACCGGGGATAACCGGGTTAAAAAATATTGCCCTGATACCGAACACTACTATCCCGGTTTCAATTTTTAATGTAAACAATGTTCCCGGTGGCGCTTGCCCAAACAATATTGCTTACTACATTGATAATTTAACCAATACTTTTTTTACTCATGAAGGGCACACAACAGTACTCACCGCAAAAGAACAGGTGCAGCCCTGCCAGACCTATCACCTGAAAATTGTTATCGCGGATGTAGGAGATGCTGCGGTGGACAGTGGTGTCTTTCTGCAGGCAAAAAGTTTAACCTCCAATGCATTTGGTATCACTAACCTGACACAAACAGACCCTACATCAGGTAACAGTTACCTGGTTGAAGGTTGTGCGGTTGGTGCCTTTAACATAACAAGACCGAGAAGAGATCCCAATCCGCTCAACATTACTTTATCATACGGCGGTTCTGCATTAAATACGATTGATGTGCAAACCCTGCCTGCTTTTGTTACTATTCCTGCCAATGATAGTTTTGTTACCGTGAATGTATTCCCTTTAATTGACGGAGTACCGGAAGGAATTGAAGAGTTAAAAATATTTGCATTAGCAGGTTGTGCCGCCGGTATCCCTACTGACAGCACTATGATACAAATAAGGGATTATGATATACTTTCCCTGGTACCTGATACAGCTATTATCTGTAAAGGCAGTTCTATCCAGCTTACCGCTTCTGCGGGCTATGATGTATACCAATGGTTGCCTGATCCTACATTGAGCAATACAACTATCCGAGACCCTGTTGCCACGCCTGTTAACAGTGAAACAACTTATATATGTACCGCCAACGTGGGCACTTGTAATGCAAGAGATTCTGTGTTCCTGAAATGGAAAGATGCTGTTCTCTTGTCAAAACTGGATGTTAATTGCCGCAATGCTGCTACCGGTAACATCCGGGTAACTGCAGGGCCAGAGTGGATGCAGCCTGTTCAGTTTTCATTGGATGGCGTAAACTGGCAACCCGACAGCAGTTTCTTCAATCTGCCTGCCGGCAATTATGCAGTTAAGATCAGGGATGCCAATTGCATCGACAGTGTTATAGTTACTATAAACCAGGCCTTCCCTGATTTATTGATCGATAACGCTGCCATCACCGCAGCCACTTGCTCAGGCAATGCAGACGGGCAGCTCAATATTACTGTCAGTGGTGGCAATGCGCCTTATTCTTATTCTCTGGATGGAGTAAACTTTCAGCCGGGTAATACATTCAACCTGATAGCGGGGAACTATGCTGTTACCATAAAAGATAATAATGGTTGTCTTGTTTCACAAAATGCTGTTATTCCATTGAATAATACAGTAACGATCGATGCGGGAACAGATGCTGCTATTTGTGAAGGTGCCAGTCACCTTATGACAGCTGTATCCAATGCAACATCATTTGCATGGACCCCGGCAGCTACTTTGCAGAATGCTACCAGTTTGACTCCCGTTGCTTCACCGGCAGCTACCACCAGGTATTATGTGACAGCCACCACAGGCATTTGTACAAGAACTGATTCCGTTACGATAAATGTATGGCCCGCACCTGTTCCAAACGCCGGCGCTGATATTGCTGTTTGTTTTGGAAAAGTATTTAACCTGGATGGAAGTGGTGGGGTATCTTATCAATGGTCTCCCTCTACATACATGACAACGGCAGCCAATATTCCTTCACCTTCTGTAAAAGCAACGAATAACATCACTTACTCACTGATGGTAACTGATGCAAGGGGCTGTACATCGCTTACTCCTGATGATGTAAAAGTAACCGTGACACCGGCCGTAAGAATTTTTGCAGGGAAAGATACAGTAGCCGCTATCAATCAACCGGTGCAACTGCAGGCTATTGAACTAGGCAATGCCGGTGTAACACAGTATACCTGGTCGCCTGCCAATTTCTTAAACGATCCAACAGTGGCTAACCCGGTAGCCACTCTGCCAAATGATTTTCGTTATACTGTCACCGGTACAACACCCGAAGGTTGTGAAGGAGTGGATGAGATATTTATCAAAGCATATAAAGGCCCGGAAATATATGTTCCTTCCGGCTTTACACCGGATGATAATGGACTTAATGATGTATTAAGAGCAATCCCTGTTGGCATAAGAGAATTCAGGTACTTCCGTGTATTCAACCG
>CAZTKV010000181.1:0-1536 GCA_964614285.1 uncultured Chitinophaga sp.
ATTGCTGATGGTGATTTTGCCTTCAATCCCTTTAAGTATGGAGTAAATGATACTGCCCTGATCACATTGAGCACTACTATTCTGAATACTCTTTCCTTTAACAGGTTCAGCAGTAAATGGGGTATCGACTTCAGTAACTACCGGAATAATGGAAAATCCCTGCTGACCTATGGTTATGAAAGCCGGAAGATCAATGACTGGTCGGTAAAGTGGAGATGGAATTTGAGCAGAAGTTTCTCTGTTACAATAAATGGTAAAAAGGGGCTGAACGCATTATATACTCCACAGTTTGCAAATCGCAATTATCAACTATCCATATACAGTATTGAGCCGTCGATGATCTACATTCAAGGGACTAAATTCAGGGTGGTTGGCAGCTACAAGTTTGATAGTAAGAAAAATATTCCGTTATATGGAAATGAAAAATCTACTTCTAATTCTATTAACATAGAATCAAGATATAATATTCTCCAGCGAAGCTCTCTTACGGGAAAATTCACCTTAAATAGTATTGATTATAATTTTCCGGCCAATACAACGGTCAGTTATATAATGCTGGATGGACTATTACCGGGTAAGAATTTCCTATGGTCATTAGGTTTCAACAAGAGACTGGCCAACAACCTCGAGTTGAATTTTCAGTATGATGGTCGTAAAGCCGGAACATCCCGTACCGTGCATTTGGGAAGGGCAGGGGTGACAGCCTTATTCTAAAAAAGTTCAGAAAAAAATTATTGTTACCGGCGAAAATAGTGACAATGGGAAAATTAATTCAAAACTCACCAGGGTCTACTACCTTAAATTGCGTGAAAACAATAAAAGGCAATACCCTGGTGAGTGAGCTATTGACTATTTGTTATCTCAAAATGTGAAAGTGGTTCTGAGGCTTGCTACAAAATTCCTGTCCTTATATTCATCTTCATCCTTATTGATATTTGTTATTCCTTGCGCAATTCTGAGACCAATGCCTACCCGTTTTTTCTGATAGCCGAATCCCAGTAGCCCACCAAAATCAAATCCGTTGATATAATCTTTATAGTCATATGTTTCGCCATCATACTTATCCTTAGCACTGGTAAGAATACCTGGTTGTATACCAGCTTCTCCATAAAAACTACTCTTTGAAGTACCTCTTATTAAAATTGGCAGATTGATATAGTTCAGCATTACTTTACCAGAAACATAGTCAGAATATTTTGAACCCTGAGTGGAATAATTTATCTCGGTTCGGATGCCAAAATTATCATTAAACTCTAGCAGCCGGATTCCAACACCAACATGAAATCCAATCAATGCCTCATCATAACTTTCGCTATCCCCATTAATACCACAATACTGTAGGCCGAATACTGCGAAAAAAAAGTTATCAATTTTCTTTTTCTTTCGTTCTTCGAGCGACTTAGGCTCGGTTTGTGCCATTAATAGCTGCGCAATAAAGCAACTGCAAAGCAGAACTAAGAACTTTCTCATAAAGTTTAGTTTTAAGGTTAAAAAATGGTTCTTATATGGTTATGCTCGTAAAGCCAAAAATTAATT
>CAZTKV010000181.1:1636-3800 GCA_964614285.1 uncultured Chitinophaga sp.
ATTTTATACATTAAACCTGAAATGCATCACATCTCCGTCTTTTACCACATATTCCTTTCCTTCAATTCTCAGTTTACCTACTTCACGGCAGGCTGCTTCTGAACCATATTGTACAAAATCATCGTAGCCGATCACTTCAGCTTTGATAAAACCTTTTTCAAAATCAGTATGGATGACGCCGGCAGCCTGGGGAGCTTTCCAGCCTTCATGGATCGTCCATGCCCTTACTTCCTGCACACCGGCAGTAAAGTAAGTATATAGATTAAGTAGTTTGTAAGCAGAATGAATAAGACGGTCAAGCGCTGGCTCTGTCATTTTATATTCTTCCATAAACAATTGCCTGTCTTCAGGATTTTCCATCTCTGCTATTTGTGCTTCGATATTATTATTCATGATGATGACTTCAGCCTTCTCATTTTTTACCGCTTCCTTCAGGGTGTCGGAATATTTATTCCCGGTATGCATGGAAGCTTCGTCCACATTGGCAACGTACAGAACAGGTTTATCGGTAAGTAAGAAAAGATCGGCGATAGCCACTTTTTCTTCTTTATCCAGCTCCAATTCCCTGATGCTTTTACCTTTTTCCAAATGTTCTTTGCACCTTACGAGAACTTCCAGTTCTGCTTTGTACTTCGGGTCAAGCTTTATCTGCTTTTCAGTCTTCTGTATTTTCTTTTCTACGCTATCCAGGTCTTTCAGTTGAAGCTCTGTATCAATTATCTCTTTATCGCTGACAGGATTGATGGCTCCTTCATCACGAAGAATATTTTCGTCTTCGAAACAACGTATCACATGGATGATCGCATCCACTTCCCGGATATTCCCGAGGAATTTATTCCCCAGGCCTTCACCTTTGCTGGCACCACGAACAAGGCCGGCAATATCCACGATCTCTATCTGGGTAGGAACTATGCGATTGGGAACAACCAGTTCAGCCAGTTTATTTAACCTTGGATCGGGAACATCCACCAAACCCACATTGGGGTCAATAGTGCAAAAGCGGTAATTGCTGGCCTGGGCTTTGGCACTATTACTAACTGCATTAAAAAGCGTTGATTTTCCGACATTGGGTAGTCCTACAATTCCTGCTTGTAAAGCCATATTTTATTTTTCGAGGCGCAAAGATAAGGGTTAACGGCCTGATGGAGGATTGAAATCAAACCTTTAACTTCAAAGCTTAAACTAACGTTTACATGGCATTAAGCAGAATATGGACAGCCTTCATTATTATAGCCCTGCTGGTAGCAGCCGGAAAATTTGCTTTTGAGCCTGGTCAACAGCAGATATTCAGCAGCCTGGTAACAGGTAAGAACTCTGACACTATTGCTGTAAGGTCATTGGATTCAGCTGCTATTCCTGCTTCGGTTCACAGCCAGTTGAAAGACCAAAAAATAGCTATCTGGGGGAAAGAAAAAGTGTACAAAACCGGCGACCACAACTACAGGGCATTTAAGTTATTACCCGCAAACGGGATATTTGAAACAACAAAAGATGCTGTAAATCTTTGTATCGGGTTGATTGGCATTATGGCATTATTCATGGGCTTTATGAGTATAGCTGAAAGGGCAGGAGGGATAAGGTTCTTATCAAGGATCATTGGACCATTCTTTTCCCGGATATTCCCGGAAGTACCAAAAGGTCATCCTTCTATGGGACATATGGTAATGAACTTTTCTGCCAACCTGATGGGGCTTGATAATGCTGCCACTCCTTTTGGAATTAAAGCCATGGAGAGCCTCCAGGAAATCAATCCGGATAAAACAATGGCCTCTAATTCACAGCTGATGTTTCTTTGTTTGCATGCATCAGGACTTACATTGATACCTACTATTATAATTGCTGACCGTGTGGCATTAAAATCACAGCATCCTACAGATATCTTTATTCCCTGTATGATTGCCACTTTTGCTGCTACAATAGCCGCCTTATTGATCGTAGCGTACCGGCAACGGATCAGGATCTTTCAATCGGTTATCCTTTTATGGGTGCTGGGCATCTCTGCTGTTATTGCGGCATTGATCTTATATATCAAAACGCTGGATGCAAAAGGGGTACAGCTATTTTCTACCAGCCTGAGCAATGGAATTATCCTCCTCATTTTCCTTTTGATTATTGCCGGCGCTGTTTATAAAAAGACTCCTGTCTTTGATGCTTTTGTGGATGG
>CAZTKV010000181.1:3900-5322 GCA_964614285.1 uncultured Chitinophaga sp.
GCTATTACTATGGCCTATCTCTTCTTCAAATAAAAAAGGCTGTTCAGTTAAGAACAGCCTTTAAAGCTATGAGATGCTTATCAAAAATTTACAAAAGATGAAAGTGTTCTGGCAATAGTGCCTGAAGTGGTTTCATAACGTCCCCTGAATACAATTGTATAACTTCTTTTTTCAGTGGGTGTAATACCATTCAAAACAGCAAGATCAGTTGTTGTTCCGGTAGCTCTTACAGATAGTGTATCGGTTAATTTTGATGCATAGGGGATGAAATTAGTCACATCTGTTACAGATACATTGGTAAAGATGTTCTGATTTCTTCTTTTGGAGAATACATCAACAGCAGGGACTGCATTTTTTGAAAAAATGAAATTTGCAAACCGTAACCTGGCAGTGGAGTCAGCAGGAATTACAATTGCTGTTTCTACCGTTTTTTGTTTAGCAGCATTAATTGTATCGTACATAAAGATGGTGTAGTTCTTATTCGGCTGCATATTTTCTGCAAATGACAACGGTGTTTGTGTAGCAGCTGTCAGCGTATCACGGATAAGGAAGGCACGGACACCAATCGGTACACTGAAACCATAGCCAGTAGCCGGAAATACCCCTCCGAATGCGATAGCAGCACCATTTACCGGTTTGGAATCCACGTACACATAATTACGGGAAGCACTCACGGTGCCCATATATACTTGCAAAATACTGCTGTTGCTAAAATTCCGTTGCTGTTCTACTTTTTCGTCAAAAGTCTTGGTACAGGATGCCAGGAAAAGTGTTGCGGCTATTCCGGCTGCTCCTAATATGTTTTTATTTTGTAGGTTCATATATATTCAGTTTGACAGTTTGTAATTAAGGTTTAGAGAACCATTGCTCTTTGGTATGATAATCCAGTGCAAGGGCGCCTATTACGCTTAATGCAGCTATATTATACAGATATTCCGAGTTGTATCGGGGTCTTGCCCTGTAAGTCAATTTTCCAACATTATCAGGATATAAATCTGATCCGGAAGGAGCAGCAAAATCTGCATATACCTGCAGACCAGTTACCGGGTCAAGATCTGTATAATGATACCTCCTCATATCAACCCATGTCTGAATAATACCATACCCATACATGGCAATAAACTTCTGCAACATGATATGGGATAAAGTAAGATTGGCGGCTGCCGGCACCACAGTTGGATTTGCCAGGTAAGCTGCTTTCATAGCAGGTGTTATTTGTAATGCTGCAGGAACTTTGCTGTGATACTCCGGGGTACCGGTCAGCATATCAAAACTGAGGTTAATGCCATCAACATAGGCTGTAAGGGCACCGGGCTTGTCACCACTTATCCATAGTGCTTCAGCTTTTGTAAATGCGATCTCTGCAGCCGTGATGATCGGGAAAGGAGAGCCGTTTTGAAAAATATACCGGCAGGCATTATC
>CAZTKV010000182.1:0-5319 GCA_964614285.1 uncultured Chitinophaga sp.
AATTATTTCGGGGCCACCAGCTCGGCCCAGGTTTCATTGGTGCTTGCAGCTGTAAATGCCACACTAACCCGCTGTAATGGTGTGTATGAAAAAGATCTTGCCCTGCACCTTAACCTGGTTGCCAACACAACGAACGTTTTCTATTACAATCCATCCACAGACCCATATTCCCCGGCTTCTCAAATGAGCCAATGGAATTCCCAGTTGCAATCAACATTGACTTCTGTAATTGGAGAGGCTAATTATGATATTGGTCACCTGTTTGGCGCATCCGGCGGTGGTGGTAACGCCGGTTGTATTGGTTGTGTTTGCGTGAATGGTTCAAAAGGAAGAGGCATTACTTCACCATTTGATGCTATACCACAGGGAGATAATTTCGATATCGACTATGTAGCACATGAAGTGGGCCATCAATTAGGCGCCAATCATACTTTTTCTATGAGTAGTGAAGGTACTGGTGTGAATAAAGAAGTAGGCTCCGGTATCACCATTATGGGTTATGCTGGTATTACCAGCCAGGATGTGGCACCCCATTCAATTGACATTTTTCACCAGGCTTCTATTGCACAAATTCAGTCAAACCTTAATACAAAGACATGCCCGGTAACAACTACAATTGTGAATTCAACACCTGTTGTTTCAGCCGGCAGCAATTATACTATCCCAATCAGCACACCCTTTGCATTAACAGGCTCAGCAACAGATGCAGATGCCGGTGATGTACTGACTTATTGCTGGGAACAAAATGATAATTCAACAACAACTGGTACAAACAGTGTGGCTTCACCAACAAAAACAACCGGTCCTAACTGGATTTCATTTAGCCCTACCACATCTCCAACCAGGTATTTCCCCAAATTAGCAACGATACTTGCAGGCTCAAATGTTTCAGGTCCTCTCCCCGGCGGTGATGCTGGGGCCAACACAGAGGCTTTAAGTTCCGTTTCAAGAACATTGAACTTCAGGCTGACAGTAAGGGATAATGCACCATATAGTTCTACTGCGCCGGTTTCTGTAGGGCAAACACAATTTGCTGATATGGTGGTTACGGTGAGCAACACTTCAGGCCCTTTTGCTGTTACAGCTCCTAATACAGCTGTTTCATGGGCTGGTAACTCAGCACAAACTGTAACCTGGTCAGTAAACAATACAACAGCTGCCCCGGTTAGCTGCGCCAATGTGAAAATCTCGTTGTCTACTGATGGTGGTAATACATTCACTACGCTTGTTGCCAGCACTGCAAATGACGGAAGTGAAGTCGTAACTATACCAAATACACCAACAACGACTGCAAGGATAAAAGTTGAAGCTGTTGGTAATATCTTCTTTGATATTTCTAATACCAACTTTACTATTACTGCTGGTTCAAGTTGCGGCACACCTACTGGTCTTTCCTCTTCTTCAATTACAAATACTACTGCCACAGTAAGCTGGACAGCTGTAAGCGGTGCCGTTTCGTATGATGTGGATTATAAAGCCGCTTCATCAGGAACATGGATAAATGCTGCTACAGCCACCACAGCCACTTCTGCTAACCTCGGCGGACTTACTCAGGGTACTTTGTACGACTGGAGGGTAAGAACCAATTGCGCTTCGGAAAGCAGTTCTTATGCCCAGGCCCAGTTTACAACAACTGCACCTTGTAATGCGCCAACAGGTCTTGCTTCATCATCTGTCACTTCTTCTTCAGCTACTGTTAGCTGGACAGCAGTAAGTGGTGCTGCATCTTACGATGTGGATTATAAGCTAAATACATCTGGTACATGGACTAATGCTGCAACAGGAACAACAGGAACTTCTGTTAACCTGAGTGGCCTTACTGCTTCATCTCTGTACGACTGGAGGGTAAGGGCCAATTGCGGCGCCAACGGCAGCAGTGGTTATAGCCAGGCTCAGTTTACTACAGCTGCAGCTTCTGTTTGCCCTGGTCCATATGATGTTTCTACAAATGGTACAAGAAGCGGTGCTGCTACTATCCCATTCAATACTGATATTAAGGGGTTGGTCAACCCAAGCGGTGATAATGATTATTACAGGTTTGTTATTACAACAGGTGGTACAATTACAATGACCTTGACTACGCTGCCTGCGAATTATCATCTGCGGTTATTAAACAGTTCCGGCAGTACATTGCAAACATCCAGTAACAGCGGCACAAATAATGAAACGATTAACAGGACTGTTACTGCAGGTACCTATTATGCACGGGTTTATCCCAGTAACAGTAATCAATGGAATGCAACGAATTGCTATACACTCAGAGTTGCATTAGGTACAGCTACAAGGGGTGATGACCTCATCACAGCCAAACCAGTGATCGTTTTCCCGAACCCGGTGACGAAGACGATTAATGTATCAATTCCCGATATTCAGGGAATGGCTGATATCCGTGTATTTGATATTTACGGTAAACTGGTGCAGCAAAGAAGCACCGGCCAGGCCAATACACAACTGGATCTGTCCTCATTACCATCAGGCATGTATGTAGTTAAAGTAATGAATGATGGGAAAGAAACTGCCATGAAGATCGTTAAACAATAAGAATCATTGTTGCAGATAATAAAGCCTTCCTGTTATGCAGGAAGGCTTTTTCTTTAGGACTTACTTTCTCTTTTATACGCTGACATTAAAATCTCTCAAGGCATCATTCAGGCTTGTCTTCAGGTCAGTGCTGGGTTTACGCTGACCGATGATCAGTGCACATCCTACACCATACTCACCTGCCGGAAATTTTTTGGTATAAGAACCGGGAATCACCACACTTCTTGCAGGTACCCTTCCTTTCATTTCTACTGGTTCGCCGCCACTGACATCAATGATCTTTGTTGATTGTGTTAAAACAACGTTGGCGCCCAGCACAGCTTCTTTTTCTACAATAACACCTTCCACCACAATACAGCGGCTGCCTATGAAACAACCATCTTCAATAATGACCGGGCTGGCCTGCAATGGTTCCAGCACACCGCCAATACCTACACCACCACTCAGGTGAACTCCTTTTCCGATCTGTGCACAACTACCCACGGTGGCCCAGGTATCTACCATTGTTCCCTCATCTACATAAGCGCCGATATTAACATAAGAAGGCATCAATACCACATTTTTGCCAAGGTAGGCACCATAACGGGCAACTGCATGCGGTACCGCCCTTACACCAAG
The DNA here is from genome assembly GCA_964614285.1 of uncultured Chitinophaga sp. Classification (GTDB taxonomy): domain Bacteria; phylum Bacteroidota; class Bacteroidia; order Chitinophagales; family Chitinophagaceae; genus JJ008. The sequence continues at coordinate 3,160 of CAZTKV010000182.1, forward strand.
CTCTTTATAGTTTTTCTTCAGCAGCATTTTATCGTAAAATTCAAATGGCGCCACATCCCAGGTCTGCATCTGCTGGATACCGAAATACATCAGTATCGCTTGTTTTACCCATTCATTTACCTGCCAGCCGGCATCAGTCGGGGCTGCTGTTCTTAAGCGGCCTTTATCCACCTCTTCTATCACTTCCCTTACCGCATCGCTGTATTTATTATCCTTCAGCAATTCACGGTTGCTCCATGCTTCCAGTATCAGTTCTTTCATTTCTCAGATTTTGCTGCGAAGATAAATGAATGACGTAATGTGAAAATGACTCAGTTTCCGGGAAGTTTTTAATATGGAAGGTTTCATTTTCAAATTGAGTTATTTTCACATTTTCAAATTAGAGTATGAACATCGGGTTTGATGCAAAAAGAGCTTTTCACAATGGTACCGGTCTCGGGCATTACAGCCGTACCCTTATCCGGTCTTTATCTGAGTATTACCCGGAACACCAATACTACCTCTTCAATCCTAAACGATCTGCTGATTTTGAATTGAAAGGGGATAACCTGCATGAAGTTTTACCAACTGGCTTTCTAAACAGGTCATTCAGTTCAGCATGGAGAAGCAGCTGGGTGAAAAAGGATATGAAACGATTGGGTATAGATATTTATCATGGGTTGAGTCATGAAATACCGTTGGGTATCCGCAAAACAGGAATCAGATCAGTAGTTACGATTCATGATCTTATTCATGAAAGGTACCCGGAACAGTACAGTGCCCTAGAAGTGAAAATTTATAGCAGAAAATTCCGCTATGCCTGTGCGTATGCTGACAAAGTAATTGCCATCAGCGAACAAACAAAGAGAGATATCATAGAATTTTACAACACACCGGAAGAAAAGATCACTGTTTGTTATCAAAGCTGTAACCCGGCTTTTGGAAGGGCCATATCACAGGAGGAAAAAGCAAGAGTCAGAAATGAATTTTCTTTACCGGATCAGTTCTTTCTGTATGTAGGCTCTATTGCCGAAAGGAAGAACCTGTTGAATATTCTCAAAGCTTTATTCCTGCTCCGCAATGAACTCAATATTCCATTGGTAGTGATCGGTGATGGGTTTAAGTATAAAGAACAAGTCAAAGATTTTGTAAGACAGAATGACCTGGAAGATAAAGTGATCTTTTTATCGGAGAATGAGAAAGCAAGATCATCAAAGGCCTTTCGTTCTGCTACTGTATTTCCGGCTATTTACCAATCAGCCATTGCCATGATCTATCCTTCTTTTTTTGAAGGGTTTGGTATACCGGTGCTGGAAGCTTTATGGAGCAGGTTGCCGGTGATCACTTCCAATGTTTCCTGTTTGCCGGAAGCAGGAGGGGACGGAGCCTGTTATGTGAACCCGGCGAGTACAGAAGAAATAGCAGGGGCGATGAAAAAGATTTACAACGATAAAGAGTTTGCCAATACATTAAGGGAAAAAGGCTGGTTGCATGCACAAAACTTTAATCAAAAGAAATGTGCTGATGCGGTGATGAATGTATATAAAAGCATATGATAGATTTTGAAAATGATATTGAGCAATGTTTGCAGGTGCTGAAAAACGGCGGCCTGATCTTATATCCAACAGACACTGTGTGGGGAATTGGCTGTGATGCTACTGATGAGAGAGCGGTGGAGAAAGTGTACCGGTTAAAAAAACGTTCTGATGAAAAAGCCATGATCGTTTTGGTGGCAGAAGAAAGGGATGTGTTGCAGTATGTGGCCAGTCCTGACCTTAGTGTGTTTGATTATTTACAGGAAGCAAAAAAGCCGACAACAGTTATTTATGAAGGGGCCATCGGTTTTGCAGATAACTTAGTGGCGCAGGATGGGAGTATTGCCATCCGTATTTGCAACGAACCCTTTTGCCGCCACCTGCTTAAGCGTTTCAGAAAACCAATTGTGTCCACATCAGCGAATTTATCTGGTCAGAAAACTGCCACATTGTTTGCAGAAATAAGTGAAGAGATCAGGGAAGGGGTTGATTATATTGTGAAATACCGTCAGGAGGATAAAAGCCCGGGAAAGGCTTCCGCCCTGGTGAAATGGGATAAAACAGGGCCGGTTATTCTCCGCTCCTGATATAATGATATTATGAGTCAGAAGATACTGATCATACAAACCGCTTTTATCGGGGATGT
>CAZTKV010000183.1:0-5315 GCA_964614285.1 uncultured Chitinophaga sp.
GTAAAAAGAAGTTCGGTACGGGAAATGCATCATCCCTGGAGATGGAATGGATTTAATCCCAATTTTAAGTATCCCGATGGCAGAAATTGTGCTGTTACAGCTGCTTATTGTTATGGTCTGGGGTGGATGAAAGATTGTGATGACAAAACTTATATCTCACACAGTGGTGGTCTGCCGGGATTTGGCAGCCAGTGGCGCATTATGCCGGATTATGGAATTGGTGTCATCGCATTTGCCAATCGTACCTATTCACCATTTGGTACGGTGAACTTAAGAGTACTTGACACACTGATCAAACTGGCAGACCTGAAACCTAGCCAACTTCCGCCATCTGCTATTTTGGAAAAAAGGAAAAATGAACTGGTGAAGTTGTTACCCGATTGGAACAATGCTGAACAAAGCGGCATTTTTGCTGAGAATTTCTTTCCTGATTACCCGATTGATACGTTAAAGAAACATGCACAGGACCTGTATGCAAAAGCAGGGAGAATCGTTGCGATTAAAGAAATGAAACCAGAGAACCAGTTAAGGGGCTCATTTATTTTGCAGGGCGAGAAAACAGCTATTGAAATCTATTTTACTTTATCTCCCGAAAATCCACCATTGATACAGGAGTACCATATCAGGGAATTGCCAAAAGAAAAGATTCCATCACCTTAAAGCAACTGTTATGTACATTGTTCGTGAAATTTTTCATCTGCAGGTTGGCCGCTACCGCGAAGCCAAAACACTGATTGATGAAGGCATGCAAAAAAATTTACTACTGCAGCCTTCGGGAAGCCGCATTCTTACCGATTTTACCGGGGAAGGCTATCGCCTCATCATTGAATTGCCTTATGCCACCTTAGCCGAGTATGAAACTGATCTAAAAAAAGAACTTGGTGGTACCGGTTGGAAAGACTGGTATGAAAAATTCAAAGCCCTGATTCGCTATTCGGAAAGAGAAATCCTGAAGCAGGTCATGTAATTATTCACTGGCTTCCTTATCTTTTTTCCTGACCGTAAAGGATTTTCTTGATCGATTATAAAGTGGCATCAATCATTTATAGCCTGGTAAGTCAGTGCCCTGAATTTTTCCACCATTTCACCTTTAGTTGTGTTTTGCAACTGGCGGTAAAACAACATTACTATCTTTTCTTTTGGATCTACCCAATAAGAAGTGGCAAATGCACCGCCCCAGCTGAAAGTTCCGGCCTGGGCAGGAGTTCTGGCACTACCTCTTTCGGTAACTACCTGGAAGCCTAATCCAAATTTATCATCACCTCTTGACAGGTCACCTATCTGGTTCATGGTCATCATACGAACTGCATTGCGACTCAGTATCCTTTTACCATTGTACACCCCATTATTCAACAACATTTGTAAGAATATGCCATAATCATAAATAGTGGAAGACAGTCCCGCTCCGCCTGAATAATAAGTGCTGGCCTCAAGTGGGTAAGCCGGAGTTACGGTAACGCCATTGAGTAAATTACCGGGGGCCTTTACCAGTTTGCCGGTTGAATCTTCACGATATAAATTCACTAACCGGTTTGCTTTTTCTTTTGGCACTAAAAAGTAAGTGTCTTTCATTCCCAGTGGTTCAAAAATCCTTGTTCTGAAAAACTCATCAAGGCTTATACCTGAAATAACTTCCACCAGGCAACCTAGCAAATCGTTGTTTAATCCATAGGTCCACTTCTCTCCCGGTTGATGCATCAACGGTAATTTGGCCAGCCGGTTCATGGCATCGAGTAATTTATCGTTTTGCACACCGATACCTGCTGTCAGGTTATGTTTTGCATAAATAGCATTGGCTTCTTTGGAACCGATCTGGGCATAACCCAACCCTGATGTGTGTGTCAGTAATTCCCTGATCGTAATTTCTTTTTTGGCAGGCACAGTGGTATAAGTTGTATCAGCTGCATTAAACTTGTCCAGCACCTGTTGTTTTTTAAAAGCAGGTATATATTTTGAAACAGGGTCATCCAGTAATAATTTTCCTTCCTCAAACAATATCATAATAGCCACACTGGTGATGGCCTTGGTTTGTGATGCAATACGGAATATGTGTTCCTTTTGCATTGGTGTTTTAGTATCGAGATCATTATATCCTGCGGCTTTATAGTACACAATCTTTCCGTTGCGGATGATGAGTGCAGCGGCGCCCTGCATCCATCCCTTTTCCACCCAGCTGTTCATTTCTCTGTCTATACGTTTTAGCCGCTCTGCAGAAAACCCTGCTGATTCAGGAGTGGCGGCAGGAGTTATTTTTTGTGCAAATACAAGTGATAGCTGAAGAGTTGCAATTACAAACAGGACAAAATGTTTTTTCATATGTGAAGTATTATTGAAATAATCAAAGATAAGTCTCTGCACCTTTTATTATTGATCCGAAACCAGCATGTGCATTGTTGTTCAAAAGAATGATTGTTTTGTTTTTATCAATATAACGGATTATTTGTGTTTTATAACCCGGGTTATCACCGGTATGGTATACAATTTTTCCCAGTATAGAATCTGTTCTCAGTCTCCAGCCAAAACCATAGTACGAGAAGCTTCCGTCATTCAGTTTCATGGGAGTGAATGCTTCCTGGAGGGTTGTTTGTCTTATCAGTCTGTCGGTGTACAAAGCCTGGTCCCATTTCAGCAGATCGCCGGTAGTAGAGCTAATACGACCGGGACCTTTACGATTTCCCAGCCAGATGGTATAATCAGAGGAGGGGAATGAATCTGCCCTTATATATTGATCCTTTTCTTTTAAATAGATATGTCCTATTGCAAAATCTTTTACCGCTGCCTTTTCCTGCAGACTCCTGATACCGGTGTTTTTCATATTCAGCCGATGAAAGATCCATTTTCTGCATAGTGCTATAAAATCTTTGCCACTGGCTTTTTCTGCTACACTGGCCAGCAATAAATAACCGGTATTACTGTACTCATATTTTTCTCCTGGTTGAAAACGAACAGGCGGTGCGTATTTGTTTAAATAAGAAATACAATCTTCATTACCTGCTACTTTTGTTTTATCCCAGTATTTATCCATGATAGCCTGGTAATCAGGAAGGCCGCTGGTATGTGTTAACAAATGACGGATGGTGATCCCTTTGTAAGGAAGGGATATATATTTTTCCAGCAGCTCATCATACTTCAATTTTCCTTTTTCTTTCAGCATCATAATGATCATGGCAGTGAATTGCTTGGACACTGAGGCCATTTCAAAAATATCTGATTCCTGTAAAGTGATTTTCCCGGCAAACTCACGGTATCCAACTGCTTTATTATAGATAACGGCTCCTTTTTCTGCTACTAATAATACACCACTAAAACCTTGTGATGCCTGTTGTTGCAGCAGGCTGTCAAAAAAAAGAGTGGCCGGCTGCTGTGCTGTAACCCTCAGGGGTATACAAAACAGGAAGAGGAGAGATAACCTGCTAATGAAATTAATTACCATTTTGAATAAAACCTGGTCCATACAATGCTTTACCGGTTCTGGCACCTGTATGCTTTTCATTTTCCACCGCCAGTATTCCATTTACAATGACATAATGAAAACCTTTAGAATAAGCATGCGGCTTTTCAAATGTTGAAATGTCCTTTACTTCTTTTTCATCGAAAATAACAATATCTCCAGCCATCCCTTCTTTGATAAGGCCACGGTCCTTTAACTGGAATTTTTGCGCCGGTAAGGATGTCATTCTCCGGATAGCTTCTTCCAATGAAATAACTTTTTCATCCCGGACATATTTGCCAAGTATACGGGCATTGGTACCATAGCCACGGGGGTGCGGCATACCCACACCCAGTCTCCGGATACTGGCATCGCTTGCAAACATGTTGAAAGGATATTTCATAATGAACTTTACATCTTCTTCACCCATTCCATGAAATACGGCGCTTGCTCCGCCGTTCATCATGATGTCCATCACCGTTTCTGCTTCATATGTTGCCTTATGTTTTCTTCCTTTCAGAAGGTTGATTTGTTCAATACTTTTTCCATTGTAAGCACTGTCTGCCGGGTAATTGGCCACCACTGCATAACCAAGATGTTTTAATTTTCTTTTTTTCAGCCTTGCCAGGATATGATTGGTTACCTGCTTTCTTATTTCAGGCCGTTGCAGCCTTGCTTTAATTGAATCCTGTCCGTCTGCCAACACCTCATCGGGTAATAAAGTGCTGATAGAAGTACTGCTGGCGGTATAAGGATATTGATCGATCGTTACTTCAATACCTTCTCTTCTTGCGGCTTCAATCATTGGTACGGTTATTTTACTTCTGCCCCAGTTGTGCTGACCACTTAGTTTGAAATGCGAAATCTCTACGGGAATTTTTGCCTCTCTTCCGATTGTCAGCGCTTCTTCAATAGCATGTGTTACACTGTCACCCTCATCCCGCATATGCGTAGCGTATACACCATTATACTTAGCTGTAATTTTTGCCAGAGAAACAATCTCCGGTGTTTTGGTATAGGTGCCGGGGATATAAATCAGACCGGTTGATAAACCAACGGCGCCATCCTTCATAGCTTTTTCGGTAAGTTCTTCCATCCGCTTCATTTCATCAGGAGTGGCATCCCGGTTGGCCCGGCCCGTCACTGCCTTGCGGATATCATTATGACCAATAAGCGTCGCGATATTAATAGAAAGTTTCAGCGAATCAATCCAGCGCAAATATTTTCCTATATCCACATTAGAAGAACCACAGTTGCCGGTAATGCAGGTGGTAACACCATCGTAGATAAAACTCTTTGCTTCCGGATCTTTGGTTTCATCGTCTTCCAGGTGTGTGTGCACATCAATAAAGCCCGGAGCCACAATAAGCCCTTTCGCATCAATGGTTTTTTGGGCTGAAAGGTTCAAGTCTCTTCCAATTTTAATAATCCTGCCGTTTTTCACCGCAATATTTCCGTAATACCAGCTGTTGCCGGTACCATCAATGATCTTTCCATTAGTGATGAGAATATCACAATCTTGCCCGAAAAGAACAGCCGGCATAAGCAGGAGACAAATTATCCATTTCATTCCTGAAAGTTACAGAAAGCTGAGGAGCTATAAAGAAGAAACAAGGCCGGGAGTTATTTTTTCAGGTACCTGTATAAAAAAGCACAAAGAAAACCCAATGCAACATAAATGATAAACCGCAGCAGGCGGCTCTTCCAGTTGGTATTGTCTCCGAACATATAGGTGAGTATGAACCGGTAATTTACTAATACAAACTATTTCTTTTCCAATTCTTCAATCGTTTTCTTCGCCGCTGCCAGCCTTATTGCTTTATTCTTCTCCACCAATTTATGCGTAGCCCATTTTTCTAATTTATGATGCAGAGGGACTAATAGT
>CAZTKV010000184.1:0-5234 GCA_964614285.1 uncultured Chitinophaga sp.
TGGCAAGTCGTGTAGTGGTGACTTCTGTCAATTGCATAATGCAAATGTAGGAAAGAGAAAATATCTGATCTGCGTTCAGGCTATCTGCTGCATGCGGGTCAATTTCTTATATATGCCTTCTTCTATTTCAACCAGCTCATTGTGATGCCCTCTTTCAATGATCTCACCTTCATGTAATACAATAATCTCATCTGCTTCTTTGATAGTGCTGAGCCGGTGAGCAATAACAAGGGTGGTTCTTCCTTTCATTAGTTTGCTCAGCGCATCCTGTACAATACGTTCTGATTCTGTGTCCAATGCCGAAGTAGCTTCATCCAATATCAGGATGGACGGGTTTTTGAAAACAGCACGGGCAATACAAAGACGCTGTCGCTGCCCGCCTGATAGACGGATTCCCCGGTCACCAATAGTGGTTTGGTAGCCATCTTCGGTTTGCAGAATGAATTCATGTGCATTGGCTATCCTGGCGGCAGCGATTACCTCTTCTTCTGTAGCGTCTGGTTTGCCGATAGCTATATTGTTGAATATTGTATCGTTAAAAAGAAAGGTTTCCTGAGTTACAAAACTCATATGACTACGCAATGATTCCATCTTATAGTCTCTCACATCAATACCATCGACCAGCACAGCGCCATTTTTTACATCGTAAAAACGGGGAACAAGATCGGCAATGGTTGATTTACCAACTCCTGATACACCAACTAAAGCAATTGTTTTTCCTTTTGGTATTACAAAACTTACTTTTTTCAATACAGGCATATCGCTGTAACTGAAATCTACATTGCTGAATTCAACAGCATCTTCAAAAGCTTTTAATTCGATAGCATCTTCCTTATCTTTTACTTCAACCGGTTTATCTATTATTTCCAGAATTCTTTCGCCGGCTCCCCGGCCCCGCTGGATATTTGCGCCTGCCACTACCATAGCTTTTGCGGGGCGCAACACCTGGGAGAAAATGGCAATAAAAGCAATGAATTCACTGGCCTGAATGCCCGCAGCATTTTGGCCATTTTGAAGAATCAGGTTTCCGCCATATAATAATATGCCTGCTACCACCATTACGCCGGCGGCTTCAGAAAATGCAGGAGCCATTTCCCTTCTTTTAAAGCCTTGTAAACTGGCCTTTCGGTAAAAATCATTTTCACGGCTGAATTTTTTCAGGGTAAAGCCGGTTGCATTAAAAGCCCTGATGATCCGCATGCCGGTAAGTGTTTCGTCCATGATTGTAAGCAACCGGCCAATAGAAGCCTGGGCATCTTTTGCATCTCTTTTTAGTTTTTTTTGAACAGTGGCAATACCCAATGCTGATACAGGAATAATGATGAGTGTAAATAAGGTGAGTTGTGTTGAGATGGTGAATAAAGCAACAAAATAGCCGATGATCAGGGAGGGTTCTTTGAACATTACTTCTAATGAATTGGCAGCCACCCCCTCAATTTCGAATACATCTGAATTCATCCTTGAGATCAGGTCGCCTTTATGTTCTTTAGTGAAAAAACCCATGTGGAGGTGATTGATTTTTTCAAATAAGGCTTCCCGGATTCTTTTTACTAACAGTGTTCTTGCTTTTATTAAGGTACGTTGTGCCAGGTAGCGAAACAGGTTGGCCAGCAACACGGCACAAACAATAACAAAGGTGATAAAATAAAGTGCATAGGCGGGATTGATAGCTTTCAGCCTGTACACCTGGTAATAAAAAATATCTTTAATAAAACCTGTTGATAAAGAAAAAGACGGCGCCGCCAGTACTTCTTTTCCTGAGTTATTGTCAAAAAGAACATTTAGTAAGGGGATGATAAGTGCAAATTGAAAAACACTAAAGATGACTGCCAGTATAGTAAACGCAAAGAAAGGAATAACAAACCACCGGTAAGGCCGTGCATATGCCAACAGACGTTTATAAACACTCATTTTTTGCCTTCAATATTTTATATTAATAAAGAGACCGGTATACCTCCAGGTACTGACGGGCCGCTTTATGCCAATTGAAATTATAACTTCTTTCTTTTATCTTTTTAGATAACCCATTTGCGTTATACGATAGCATCCCAAGGTCAAATACCTGTTGAACATGTTCCGGATTAAAATCATGAAAATAAAAGGAAACATCGCCACCAATTTCCGGCAAGGCAGTTCTGTCAGACAGGAAAAGAGGTTTGCCGCAACTCATTGCTTCAACTACCGGCAACCCAAAACCTTCCGAAATGGAAGGAAATGCAAAGGCACTGCAGTTATTGAAATACCATGATTTTTCTGTTTCGGATACCCTTCCGAGAAAGTGAACATTATCCTGAACGCCAAGTTCTCTTGATCTTTCATGAATAAAGGAAAGATAATTCTCATCATCGTTCTTTCCTGCTATGAGCAACTCCATGGTATTCTGTTGCAGGAGAGGTAACAGTACATGAAAGTTTTTTTTCCTGTTAATAACACCAATTGAAAACAGGAAAGGTCTTTTAGGTTTGTATGATTTTAATGTCAGCGCAGGTTTTTGCAAATGGTTGCTTCCATTATGTATCACATGTAATGGTTTGTTTTTAATATCGCAATGTTGTAGTACATCTTTTTTGCTGAACTCAGAGATACAAACTATTACATCAGCCCGGTTAATAAGACTTTGGAGATAACGGAGATATTTTTGCTTTTTGGCCGGAGATTTATTTTCATCGTATAAAAAATTAAGGTCGTGAATGGAAAGAACCACCCGTATCTTTTTATTGAGTAAAGGCATATAGTGGGTGTTTTGATAGGTAGAGTGCCAGATGTCAAAAGAACCCAGTGGTGGTAAAAAAAATTTTTGCAACGGGTTTTGAGTAATATGATTGGCCTTTGTATATGACCAGTGCTGTTCCCCCGGCGGAGTGTAAAAGAATAGTTCTTCTTTTTGCAACCGGATATTTTTCTCCAGGTATTTACCGAGGTTGAGGCAATAATGATAAAGGCCGGTATCGCGGTATTTCATTCGTTCACAATCAAAAATTATCTTTTTCATGTATTGCCTAAAATTACTCCAACGGCCTTATGGTACTGTTTTTAGATGTGTTATTCTGCAAAGACTTGTATCAGGGCGCAACTTTCATGCCCTGTATCTTTTGTGTCCGCCAGCAGGAAATATGTAATTTTTATAGAAATTCTTTCAGGCGGGTACATTTCTCTTTTCGGAGGCTACTAATCATTAAGGTCATACGTCCCTGACCTTTCTGTAATTATTTTTGACTATGGGTAAAATCATTCTGGACTGCGATTTAATGCAACATCGGGATTCCGGGTTATACCACTATTGCCTGAATTTGGGCAACTATGTAAACAGGCAATTAGAAAAAGAAGGGAAGGATAGCATAGGTTATTATGTCCCCGAAAGGGAAAAGAATGCATTTGAAAACAAGGGAAATTGTATCACCGAAAGAAAATGGCATCATAGATTTTTCAAGCCTTTTTTGTGGACTTGTGATGTCTGGCATGCACCTTTTCAGTCAGGCAGAATTTTCCCTTCAAAAAGGAAGAAAACCAAAATTCTACTGACTATTCATGATCTGAATTGCCTGTATGAGGATAAGCCAGCCAAAGAAAGAAGACTAAGCCTGCTGCACACACAAAAACTGATCGACAGGGCTGATGCGGTGGTTTGTATTTCACATCACTGTAAAAAAGATGTGAAGGCAAATCTGGATACTGGTGAAAAGCCGGTGTATGTTATTCACAATGGAAAACACCATGTTAATAAACCTCCTGAAATGCCTGGCGGGTACAGACCCTCAAGGCCTTTTGTATTTGCTATGGGGTATGTGAACCGCAAGAAGAATTTTCACACACTTGTTCCCCTGTTGCAGGATGATAATATTGAATTGATAGTAGCCGGCAGGTTGGACGAACCAGACTACATCAGCAATATGAAAAAGAATGCAGAGTTGTTGGGTGTGCAGGACAGGCTGAAGATATTGGGGCCTGTTCCAGAAACGGATAAAGCCTGGTATTTCAAAAATTGTATGGCTTTTGCTTTACCCTCCCTTGCAGAAGGATTTGGTGCACCGGTAGTGGAGGCGATGGCTTTTGGCAAACCACTATTTCTTTCCAACTGTACTTCTCTCCCGGAAATTGGCGGAGAGGTGGCTTTTTATTTCAATTCTTTTGATCCGGAACACATGCAATCTGTTTTTAGTGCTGGTATAAAAGAATATCAGCGAAATGGACTTGCCGGGAAGATAATAAACCGGGGTAATGAATTCAGCTGGGAAGAAAAAGCAAAGGAATATTGTAAGGTATATCGGGCACTGATGTATTAATTGAATTTTTTATGATAGCAATAAATGAACAACGTAAATGGAACACCAACCTGCTTGGGGATATCGGAAAACGCAGATCAGAGCTTTGTAAAGCCAAAGACTTTCATAAGGAGTGGTATAAACGGTGGGCTCATGAAATGGGAGAAGAACCGAATTTTCACCGTAAGCAATGGGAGTATATATATGTACTTCAGGCATTATGGGAGAGGGGCTGTATTCAGCAGGGCAAAAGAGGGGTAGGTTTTGCCGTAGGTACCGAACCATTGCCATCAGTTTTTGCCAAATATGGGTGCGATATACTGGCAACTGATATTTTTCAGCAAGAAGGGATTGCCAAAGGTTGGAGTACGGCTAATCAGTTGTGTTTTGGAGTGGATTCGTTATACAAATGCAATATATGTAATGAAGAGACCTTTCGTAAAAGAGTAGAGTATATGCCGGTTGATATGAACGAAATACCCGCCGATCTGCGAAATTTCGATTTTAACTGGAGCAGTTGTTCTTTCGAGCACCTTGGCACAATTGAAAGAGGTATACAATTCCTTCATAACCAGCTAAAAACCTTAAAACCAGGTGGCTGGGCAGTACATACTACGGAATACAATATCTCATCTAATGATGAAACACAGGATAATGACCCCACTGTTATATTCAGGCAGCGGGATATTGAAACAGTGGTGGCCGGATTGAGGCGTCAGGGTCATTTTGTAGAAGAGTTAGATTACTCTCTCGGGGGACTTCCCCAGGATTTTAATGTAGACATCTTCCCTCATAAGCAGGAAATACACCTGAAGCTGCAAATAGACCGGTTTGTAGTGACTTCTATTGGATTGATAATCCAAAAAAAGGTGAATTAAAGAAAGCCGATTACCATGTTGCAAAAGGGATAGTTCACTCCTTTTCCCCACCCTAAAAATCTTTGATTTTCAAATTGGCGGATTAACCCCGCCC
>CAZTKV010000185.1:0-5210 GCA_964614285.1 uncultured Chitinophaga sp.
CACTACCCGTTATTAAAAGAAAAGATTGAGGAATATCTGCCGGTAGGAGTAAAACTGCTTTCGCAGGGAGAAATTGTTGCTGAAAGTCTTGCTGACTATTTGCAACGGCACCCTGAAATTGAAAATCTTTGCAGCCTGGGAGAGCAACGTACATTTTATACTACTGATTCAACGGAGGATTTTGACAATCATGCTACTGTCTTTTTTGGAAAGCAGGTAAAGTCGAAACATGTCGATTTGGACTCTGTAACAGGTTGATGACCAAATCTGTAAGCTTTGGCATCGAAAGAACCAAATAACATTCAGATTTTATCCCTCTAAACCTTTTTCATCTGACCTTCAACCCTTACCTTTGCCGTCCTTTCACAAAACAGTGGGTGTGGTGATCCGCTGCGAAACTGAAAACTGGGCCGTTCTCCCGGTCCGCATTTCAAAAAGTGAAAAAGAGAAATAATTATGAAACGTACATTCCAACCTCATCGTAAGCGTCGTAAAACCGTACATGGTTTTCGTAAACGTATGCAAACTGCTAATGGCCGTAAGGTATTGGCCAGCCGCCGTGCAAAAGGCCGCAAAAAGCTTACAGTTTCTGATGAGAGCAAACTGAAATAAAAATGCTGCCGTTATTTCAACGGCGGTTTCAATAATTTTATAGCTCCGGTATAGCCGGAGCTTTTTTATTGGTGGGAAAACAATTTACATTAGGGAAAAATGAACGGTTAAAAAGCCGGAAGAGCATTGAGCAGCTGTTTAATGACGGATACCGCTTTTCACATACTCCGTTCAAGGTATTTTATATAAAGAACAATAAACCGGGCTTGCAATTCGGAGTTGGTGTTAGCTCAAGGAATTTCAAAAAAGCAGTGGACCGTAACAGAGTGAAACGATTGACAAAGGAAGCATACCGTCTTCAAAAGAGTGAATTGCAGCAACAGCTTAAAGAAAAAAAAACCGGGCTGGATCTTTTCATCATTTATACCGGTAAAGAACTTCCTGAGTATAAAAATGTATACAAAAGCATGACAGCAATCCTTCAAAAACTAAACAATAGCATTGAGCAGTAAAAGTATTATTACAAGTATAGGGCAAATATTGAGCCTGCCATTTATTGCCGTGATAAAGGTCTACCAATGGATCATTTCACCCTGGCTGGGCCCTAAGTGCCGGTATACCCCCACCTGTTCTCATTATGCAGCCGAGGCTCTGAAAAAACATGGAGTGTTTAAAGGTTTGTGGTTATCTGTAAAACGAATCAGCCGTTGTCATCCATGGGGTGGAAGCGGGTACGACCCTGTACCATAACAACTGTTAGTATAAGCCATTTTAGGGTATGCGAGCCGGTAATAATTCTGTATATTGGTTTATAAAAGAAAAGGGCTTTGGTTACCGTTTCTCTCATAGAGGATGATAAACACTATCGGGAAGGGTTGGAAGATCTGATAAATAGCTCGGGTTATTTTAAAACTCTTTTCTGCTATTCATCTGCCGAAAGTGCCTTGCCTCATATCATTCAGCATCCTCCTGATATAGCCATTATAGATATCAAACTCCCGGGTATTAACGGAGTCGATCTTATTTTGTCGGTTAAAAAGCAGGCACCAGCTATCCAATGCATGGTTTGTTCTTTTTATGATGATAATGAGTATGTATTTAATGCTCTTCGGAACGGGGCAAGTGGTTATATCCTGAAGGATTCTATGCCGCAGGAAATAATAGCTTCTTTGCGGGAACTAAATGATGGAGGAGCTCCGATGAGCAGATATATTGCTAAAAAAGTGATTTCTGCTTTCCATGAAAAACAGCAACTGCCTAAACTATCTGAATTATCAGACCGGGAAAATGAAATATTGCAATTAATATCAACAGGACTGGTTGTAAAAGAAGCAGCAGCGAAACTAAACCTGAGTTCTCATACCGTAACCAAACATTTAAAGAATATCTACATAAAACTGCATGTAAATAACAGGATTGAAGCAGTTAACAAACTGAATCATTTGCGATGATATTAATGGGTACGTAAAATAAAAGGCAGCTTATATTCAGCTGCCTTTTATTAAATGAATAGTTTATTTATGCTTTAGCAAACCTGTCAGCCACTTTATTCCAGTTTACCACATTCCAGAATGCTGATAAATATTCAGCTCTTCTGTTCTGGTATTTCAGGTAGTAAGCATGTTCCCATACATCTACGCCAAGAATGGGTTTCCCTTTTACTTCTGCCACATCCATCAACGGGTTATCCTGGTTTGGAGTGGAAGTAATTTCCAGTTTACCTTCTTTTACAATCAGCCATGCCCAGCCACTGCCGAATCTTGTCATACCTGCATTGGCAAATTTCTCTTTAAATGCATCAAAAGAACCAAAAGCATCATTAATGGCATCAGCCAGTTTGCCGGAAGGTTTTCCGCCGGCATTTGCTGCCAGGCTTCTCCAGAAGAAAGTATGATTCCAATGGCCGCCGCCATTATTGCGAACTGCAGGAGATATTGAGCCGGCTGCCGCCACTAGCTCCTCGAGTGTTTTATTTTCATTAGGGGTGCCTGCAATGGCTTTATTGAGGTTGTCAACATAAGCCTGATGGTGTTTACCATGGTGTATTTGCATGGTCAGGGTATCAATATGTGGTTCCAAAGCATCATGTGCATATGGAAGAGGTGCTAATGTAAATGCCATAGTAAATGTGTTTAATGTTTGAATTAATTACTTTTTTATGAGGACAACAAAATTAGGAAGATGGGGTTTATAATAGCCGGGCCGGGAGTGAATTGTTTCTTATTTCGAAACTATTTTGCCAACCGGTTTAATTTCTTTCCCTTTTCAGTAAATGTCTCCACCAGGCCTCTTGTTTCCAGGTCAAGCCGGATGGAGATAGTATACCAGGGGATTGATTTTTTAAATCCAGGCATTTTCTTCTTTATGATCTTCACTACATCATCGGTCAGGTCTGTAAAAGTTTTGCCTTTACTTCCTTTCAAACTTTGCAGTATGGCTGCTTTAAATGGTTCATAAATTACCATGTCAATAGCAAACTGGCTACCAGTGCGGGGGTGAGTGGTAGTCACTTTTTTTGTTTTTACAGCTTTTGCCATTGCTTATCTTTTATTTTTAAAAAAATCTTTCATCAGCCTGGCACATTCTTCTTTCATCACTCCCCTTATCAGTTCTGTTTTGGGATGAAAAGGCCAGTTGGTACCGGCCGTTTTTTTATAACCATTCTTTTCGTCATCTGCACCATAAACAATCTTTCCGATCTTACTCCAGTAAATAGCCCCCGCACACATAAAACAAGGTTCAACAGTTACATACAATGTAGCATCGGGCAAATATTTGCTGCCAAGTGAATTAAATGCTGCAGTGAGGGCTATCATTTCAGCATGTGCAGTCGGGTCATTCAGGCGTTCAGTCATATTATGGCCACGGGCAATGATCCTTTCATTTACCACCACGACAGCGCCGATAGGTATTTCCTCCTCCTCAAAGGCTCTTTTAGCTTCCTTTAGTGCCTGTGTCATAAAGTATTCATCAGTCATTGTGAAGGGGTTTTGCCTAACTTGGTATAAAATTAGAATTAATGGCAGACATATCCAGCCTCCGCCAGATGCGCCAGTTTTTTGACAGTGAAGTTACAAGGCCATATGCTTTTCGGAAACAGCAACTGCTTGCTTTTAAAAGTGTCCTTAATAAATATGAAAAAGATATCTATGATGCCTTGTATGCTGATCTGAAAAAAGTACCAGAGGAAAGCTGGTTTACGGAAAATGGCCTTTTGATGCAGGAGATCAACTATGCATTAAAAAATTTACAGGAGTGGATGCAACCGGAAAAGGTACGTACAAATTTGATAAATCTCCCTTCATCAAGCTACCTCTATCCTTCACCAAAAGGGGTTGTATTGGTTATCGGCCCGTGGAATTTTCCATTGCAACTATTGCTGATACCTGTGGCCGGAGCCATAGCTGCCGGAAACTGTGTGGTCGTTAAACCCAGTGAATTTGCACCTGCTACGGGTGCTGTAATAGAAAAAATGATCGGGGAAATATTTTCAAAAGAGTATGTTATGGTGGTTCAGGGAGATGGAGCAGCAGTAGTGCCGGCAATGATGAACAATTTCCGGTTCGATCATGTATTTTATACCGGTAGCATCCCTGTTGGAAAAGCTATTTACCAGTTAGCGGCGAAAGACCTTGTTCCGGTTACCCTGGAACTGGGAGGCAAAGATCCCTGTGTGGTGGAACGTGATGCTAACCTGAAAGTAGCTGCCAAAAGAATTGCATTAGGAAAATTCTCCAATGCCGGACAGATGTGTGTAAGCCCTGATTACTTATTAGTCCACTCGTCAGCAAAAGATAAACTGCTGAACTATCTTATAGATTATACACAGAAATTTTATGGAGAAAACCCGGCTGAAACATATGGATATGATAAGATTATTAATGAAAAAAGGTTTGACCGGTTGATAAGTTATCTCAGTCAGGGTCATATTGTTTTTGGTGGTAAGTATGACCGGGAAAAACTTTTTATTAGTCCTACTATTATAGATGAGCTATCGCCTGAAGCCCCGGTGATGCAGGAAGAGATCTTTGGCCCGCTATTACCGGTCTTCACTTTTACCTCAAAAGAAGAGGCCTTGTCATTGATCAACAGGCATCCCAATCCTCTTTCCTTCTACATATTTACCGGCAGCAAAAAGAAAGAAGAGGAGTGGTTATCAGCCGTTCAGTTTGGAGCCGGGTGTGTAAATAATACGGCAATGCAGTTTACCAATCATCATCTGCCGTTTGGAGGTGTTGGACAGAGTGGTATTGGAGCCTACCATGGTAAAAATTCTTTTGATGTGTTTACTCATTACAAATCAGTAATGAAAACACCCACCTGGTTTGACCCGGCTATAAAGTATCCTCCCTTAAAGGGAAAACTGAGATTGCTGAAATTCTTTATTAAATAGAAAATGAAGAAACTAAAACGGTTTGGAATTGTTATATTAATACTCATTGCAATATTTGCAGTGTATGTGGAGATAGTGAACCGTAACTCAACCAATATGACATACAGACAAAAAGTATTGAAAGCTGTATACCCTGCGTGGATGTGGTTTTCAAAACTTGCCGGAAAGAATACAGATAAACTGGAGAATGCAGGTATAAAACCTCCTGTTTCTTTTTACTCACTGAAAGCAACCTTAAACAATGGAGATGCATTTGATTTTGGTA
>CAZTKV010000186.1:0-5172 GCA_964614285.1 uncultured Chitinophaga sp.
CTGCCATTAGCATGTTTGTGAAAATGAACTACACGATCTGGTACTATATGGCAGTAGTGGCTTTTGTTTTTGCCGCATTCTTTGGTTTCAAACACCATAAAATCGAAGAAAAAGATGCCCTGGACAGAGTGATCGATTTTGAGTTTCAACAGCGGGAAGCTAAACCTCATGAGTAGTAACTACATGCTGCAGTTAATACGGTGATAAAAGCATTACAAACATCCATAAACTGCTGATCACTGGGTTTAGATGAAATTACACAGATGTTTGCCCGGGACTTTAGAAAAGCCTACCTTATTGGGCCAACAAGCTTTTTTTATACTAAACCTGATCGATGAAAATAATACTACTCGTACTGTCATTATTCCTGCAAGCAGGATATTTGTTTGCACAAAGCCAGGAAGCAGAAATCAGAAACCTTGAGCAAATGGAAGTTCAAGCTATACTTAATAAGGATTCTGCTGTACTATTAAAACTGTGGGATAAAGACTACACGGTAAATTCACCTGATAATGTCATTTACTTTGCCGGCAAAACCACTTTAGACCGGCCTGTACTTAAACGAAGCAGGACAACTTTTACCCGGGATATCGAGCACATCACTTTTAAAGAAAATTTTGCTTTTTCTATGGGAAGTGAAACGGTGGTACCTGCCGGAGATTCACCGCAAACAGGGCAGGTAGTAAAAAGACGTTTTACTAATATCTGGGAAAAACAAGAAGACGGATGGAAATTGGTAGGCCGCCATGCCAATGTGATATGTACGCAAAACCAGGATTGAAAACACCAGCCATAGAGTAAAGAAAGGAAGTTATCCGGTAATGGCAATATAGATCCATGCTTTCTTCCCGGACTCAAGTACTACGTTTATTCTTTTATAATTAGCAGGTTCATAGTTGTCGGCGAGAAGCAGTTCTTCTTCCGTGATCTCTAGCACCGTTCCCGCAATAGTATCTGTATCATCATTTGTGGCGATCAATGTTTGCTGGTATCTTTCTTCACCCCTTGAAAGAAATGATTCATCACCGATCTCAATGGTAAAAGCTTTATAACTCCTGAGTATATCAGGCGATCCATTCAGTACTCTTCCGAACAATTCCAGCTGAACTTTTTCTTTTTGCAATGTTCCGTAGGAAAAAAGATGTTCTTTCATGGGTTCTATTTGTTGCTGATAAGTAAATTAAAGTTATCAATATAATTGCAGCAAGATCGGAATACCCGTCATGAAGAAGGAAGCTTCAACCCTCTTATTTCAAAAGCTGGTAAATGGTAATGATAAAAATAACCCCTAGGAGGGAAGTATAGATCAGTTTATTGTACTTTGCCAGCCAGTTTGGAATGTAAATATCAAAATTATCTTTTGTTGAATCAGAATAGTTGCGGGCCATCACAGTCAACGGGCAGAAGAATTTGAACAACAGCAAAACAATTCCCTCCAGGATAAAAAGGCCATAACCGATCCATAACCATTTATCCAGTTTGTTAGTCAATACTGCATAAAGCATGTAGAAGATCACCAGATTGAAAAACAGCCAGATAATGGTGTGAACGATCTTAATAAGGATCAGCTTTGTTTCGCCTTTCATGTTTTACCAGTTTAGCAGGACCTGATAAGCAAGATAATTCATAATTTATACGGTTAACAAAGAAGCCCTGCAAAGGCTGTCAGCCAGCTACAGCTCATGTTTGGGCAGAACACCTGCCGGGGCGAAAGAAAGCCTACTTTTATATTTTATTCAGTAAACTATTCCCTCTTATGCCTTTTATCCTGTATCTTTTTTTATCCTTTTTTACAGCCGGCACTCTTCCGCAGGCATCAGGGCAGGAAAGAGAAGAAATGAAAATAGTGCATGAATTATTCCGGCTGCGGAATGAACACAAGGCTGATTCGGCAGAACTATATTTTGCAGATACGGTGCTGGTATATATGAAATACTTACGGAACGTACCGAAGAAAAAGATCACCGAGAGTGACAAAAGCTTCTGGAAGGCCCACCCGAAAAATAAATTTGAAATAACAGCGCCGGTACAAATTACGGTGCTGGAAGGGATCACCACCGCCACCATTTTTGGTAAAGAATACCTTGATGGTAAAGCTTTTCAGTATGAGAGAATTGAAATTAAATTTGACCGTAATAAAAAGATTAATTCCTTCAGGGGATTTGCACTGAAGAATGGATGATGAAAGCAATCATGGTACTTTCAATTATATCTGCAATGACACAAGAGGGTCAGCTAATATAAACAATGCGACTATATTGTTTAAGGCAAAAAATCATTAATATAAGTTAGAAATTGATTTATCTGATACCATTTTTATGGTATTGACTTCTGGAGTATTTGACTGTAACTTCAATTTCTTCATTGTCTTAATCTATCCTATCCAAACAAACAAAGCAAATGCTTTCTTCTCTGATAAAGTAGCAGAATTGTTAGTGGATCATTTCTAAATTAACTATGTATGGCAGCAAGCTTATTAATTCGAGACGGCGACACGTATTGGTGGAATAGTCCTGATATATGGGTAATTCCGGGGAGTGATCCCAACGGTTCACCTGGGCAGCCCATAGCGGGTCAATCTGCATTCGTATGGGTCCGGGTACAAAACACAGGAGATGTTGCAGTAATGGGGGCCCGGATTAATTTTTATTGGGCTAACCCTACTACAGGTGTTTATCGAAGTACGGCAAATTATATAGGATCTTCATTTGTCGACCTCAGCGCCGGCGAAACAAAAGAAGTACTCTGTGTTACTCCATGGATCCCGGTTATAGTCAACGATGGTCATGAATGTTTGGTTGCTGAAGTGATTCACACAGCAGACCCACTACCAACTCCCCTACCTGATGAATTTAATGCGAAGATCTATCGTCAGATTGCCCAAAAAAATCTATCAGTGCTAAATGCTTCAATGCGTACCATGAGCTTAACAATTCAACTTACAGGCGATAAAAGAAGGGAAAAGACTGTAAAGCTTTCAATTGAAACCGGAGGGAACATTGGGAAGCAACATTTAATGCAGTTGGGGTTACAACAATACAAAGAATTTAAAACAGATTTTGTAAATGCCACCCTCACAGTTGAAAATACTTGTGCAGAAGAAATGGATAAGCCAAAGCGGGAACTTAAGATGATTATCAGGAAAGGTGAGACAAAAGCAGTGTATTTGAAAATTTCTCCGATGAAATTAAAGAAGAATACGTACTTACCAATTTCAGTTGTATCCCGCGATGAGAAGGGGAGGGTTGACGGGGGGATCACCTATTTATTAATTAACATAAAAGACTTTTGATATGGCAGTAACTCCAATGGATATAAAAAAGAGGCCATTTTCTGTAGAATTCTACACGAAAATTATGCTACCTGATGGAATTTTTGATACTGCTTTAAAGCGGCAATATATTACCTGTTATTACACCAATACTTCAGGGGTAGATATAACCAATGTTACTATCTATTTGGAAGGAGTAAGTGACCCGGGTATTGCTCCCCAGGCGCAAACTCATACATTCTCACGGATAAAGGCAGGAGCTTCAGTAAAGGTTGCCTGGCTTGCCGATTTTGAAAATGGCAGTCCGGGGAAAAAAATTGTCAGTTTTGTGGCAAAGGCTGCAGGTATGGATAACAAGCGGACACTCAAAACTATTTTTGTTTCTCAAACGAAGAGAAATCCGATAACCGGTGACTATACTTGTACTGTTGAGGAAGGTACATTAACGGTTACTAAACTTCAGGTCATTGGCCCAAAAGATAAATGGAGGCCTTGTAGCGATAAAAACAGGGAATGTAAACCAAGCAAAGGCCCATGGGTGCCAAATAAAATGGAAATGGTTTTTACACCAAACCCCGCCTATCCAGGGATGCATGGCGAATTGCCCTTTGGCGATCCCTGGTGGAAAATACTCGCATGGATAGTAGCTGCAATAGCAGCGATAGTTGCCATTGTTGCCGCTGCGATGGGAGAAGGCACAGCAGGAACTGCGGTCGGAGGAACATTTGATGAAACGACTGGAGAAGTCGATTGCTGTGAACCGGACCCGGGTGGTATTCCGGGAGATGATGGGCTTACAATAGCCGGAGTAGCATCAGTAATTGCAACTGCCGCGGTAGTCGTAGGGCTTTCAGATGCAGCTGATCCCTGGTGGCGGGGCCAAAAAGCAACTCCTCCCAGACCTAGTGAATTAACTATTGGTGAGAAGGTAGACTTTGAATTTAAGTACCCCTCAGGTGCTCCTGATGCCGGTGCGGGGTATCCTATTGATGTAGCCTGGAAATATCAGCGAATAACTACCGGGAAAAACTATACATATAATATATCCGAAACACAGACTAACATCCATACTGCGGGTCCTGTTGAAATTGATGTCCCGGCTGTGCATAATGCATTTTCAGGTCCTTTAGTGATTAAAACAAAATTTAAGAAAGATAGTGGCACACTATTTAAGGGAGATGATTTGTATGCGTTTGCGTTGTTACGTTCTCCCGACGATATGTATTTCATTGTTTATTTACTTGATGACGGGATTGGTATGGACAGCAAACAAAATGATGGCATATATACCGGGACTATTCATTTTGAAAAACTCTACAAAGAGTTGTTACGCCGTCATCTGAAATTAGAAGGGATGTGGCGGATATATGCTTTTGCCCAGGACATAAACGATGCTACACCAGACATGCTTCCAGAAATTGCAGCACAACGGATAGGAGGCTTTATGGTAGCAAGCGGGTTACACATTACTTTTGACTCATCCCTGCCTTGTCCTCTTAAATCACAGGCAGTAGTGACAGTTGTTTTATAGTTGAGCGAAGACATTGGAACTTTCAAAGTTGACTATCAAAAGTTAAGTGTAGGATTTTGATTGAGCAATCTTGTGTCTTTATAACCTTGCTGAGGCTGAATCAGGCAATAGATTATCAATAGCCATTCTATTTTTTAACAGTACGGAAAATGGTCGAGGCATCCCGTTATTCATCAGTATTGCTTGTGGCCGTACTGTTAATTCTTAGAATAATTATTAGTTTCTCCAGCAACTGAATTATTTCCGGCCAGCTCTTTTGATTCGATACTGGTGATCTTATAATCCAGTTTTATGCCCCGGCTTGTTTTTTTCACAGCTACAGTGGCTTCTGCTCCCGGTTGTACAAAATTAAAATCGATTGTTTCTGTTT
>CAZTKV010000187.1:0-3316 GCA_964614285.1 uncultured Chitinophaga sp.
GAAAGAATGATACGGTCATGTTTGCCATATATTAGTCTCACAGGTGTTTGATTTGCCCGGATATGATTTTTTATACTGCGCAAGTCAGGTTTTATTTTTCTTAAAGTTGTCCATCTTGTATAAAGTAATTGCCGTACTTCTTCGTCTCCAATATAATAATTGACGAACTTAAAAATACTGGCATTTACAAGCTTCAACCGGTTCATCAGTTTTAGCAATCCAAAAAACCAACCCGGTTTTTTCATGGTAAAAGCAAAAAACTTATTGCCGGCCCATGTTTGTGTGGCGAGCCAATACCAGAAGTTTACTTTAAGTCCGTCCGGGGCAAGCAGAATAAGTTTTTCTATTCTTTTTGGGCATGCCTGGTACAGGCTTAGGGCCATCCTTCCCCCCAGGCTAAAACCAAGAAGAGTAAGAACGGGATTATGATTACCTGTAATTTCCTGAACGATCTGCATAAGATCAGTATAAGTGAAGATGAACCCCTCTTTCCATTCTGTTTTACCATGAAAGGGCAGGTCTATCGAATAGAAAGTATATTGATTGCCAGCATATTTTGCCATGAAACTGAACATTGTTGCATCTTCCCCATAACCGTGAAAGCAGACGGCTGTCTTCGGCCCGGAGCCAAACCGGTAAAACCGGATGGTAGAATTTCGATAGCTAAGTTGCAGGATCTCCATTTAAAAGCTGGTATCAAAGATTTTAAAGAAAATTAAGTTGGCCATTCCAAATATAATATTAATTTTGGATAGTTGCACAAACAACTATATGCCAAACAACCAATTTAAGAAAGGAGAACTATACAGCTTTATTACCGGTAAAGCTTCCACTGCTATTGCCAGGCGATTGCAGAAAAAATTCAATACTGCAGGATTAAATATCACGATTGAACAATGGAGTGTATTATATCATTTATGGAAACAGGAAGGAATCAGTCAGCAGGAATTATGCAATGCAACTTTCCGTGACAAGCCAAGTATTACCCGTTTAGTAGATAATCTTGAAAAGCTTAACCTGGTTAAACGGGTGGCTTCTGAGAGTGACAGGCGAATTAATTTGATATACCTCACTAAGCAGGCACAAAAACTGCAGGAGGAAACCATGGCACTGGCTGATGAAACACTGAACGAGGCACTGGAGACAGTGCCAACAGATAAAGTAGATATCTGTAAAGAGGTATTGCAAATTGTATATGACAACCTTAAATAATATTCAACTGTATTAATAAAATTTTAAACCTATTCATTATGAGTACTGCAGCAGAAGTAAAAAAAGCACTGAAAGGGGGTGAATGGCTGATCAAAGAATCATCTTCTTTTGAAACCTTTATTCCGGAAGATTTTTCAGAAGAGCAGCTGATGATCCGTGATATGTGTAACCAGTTTCTTGATGCGGAAATCTATCCTAACCTCGATCGTATTGATGCATTGGAGCAGGGGCTAATGAAATCTTTGGTTACAAAGGCTGGTGAGCAAGGGCTGCTGGCCACTTCATTTCCTGAACAATATGGCGGGCTGGGAAAAGATTTTGTTACATCAACTATTATTAATGAATACCTCGGTGCAGGTCATTCTTTTTCTGTAGCTATTGCCGCACACACTGGTATCGGCACATTGCCCATATTGTATTTTGGTACTGATGTACAAAAAGAGAAATATATTCCAAAGCTGATAACAGGAGAATGGGCAGGGGCTTACGGTCTTACAGAGCCTAATAGCGGAAGCGATGCTTTGGGCGCAAAAACTACGGCGAAGCTGAGTGATGATGGAAAGTATTATATACTCAACGGACAGAAATGCTGGATCACCAATGGTGGTTTTGCACAGGTATACACAGTGTTTGCCAAAGTGGATGGTGATAAATTCACCGGTTTTATAGTAGATCGGGGAACAGAAGGATTTACACAAGGGCCCGAGGAGAATAAAATGGGTATCAAGGGTTCTTCTACTGTTCAGTTATATTTCCAGGATTGTAAAGTGCCAGTAGAAAATTTGTTAGGAGAAATAGGGAAAGGGCATAAGATCGCTTTTAATATTTTAAATATTGGCCGTTTAAAATTATGTGCTGCAGCCCTGGGTGGTGCAAGAAAGTCATTGAGCGGGACAGTGGAATATGCCAAGACAAGGGAGCAGTTCAAACAACCGATCTCAAATTTTGGTGCAATTAAACATAAGCTGGCAGAAATGGCTATTAAGGTTTTTGTCGCAGAATCAGCCTTGTATCGTACAGCCAAATGGATTGATGAAAAGGAACATGAATTACTATCAGCAGGAAAGCCATTCAGTGAGGCGCTACTTGGTGGTGCAGAAGAATATGCCATCGAATGCGCTATGCTGAAAGTGTATGGCAGTGAAGTATTGGATTATGTAGTGGACGAAGGGGTGCAGGTGCATGGGGGTAATGGGTTCAGTGCTGAGTATAATATTTCAAGAGCTTATCGTGATAGCCGCATCAACCGTATCTACGAAGGAACCAATGAGATCAACCGGCTGCTGGTTTTAGATATGACACTAAAGAGGGCAATGGGTGGCCGTTTAGACCTGATGGGTCCGGCTATGGCTGTTCAGAAAGAACTGATGAGTATCCCTGATTTTGGTGCGGAAGATGAAACAACATTTGCAAAAGAAAGAAAACTGGTTGCTAATCTTAAAAAAGCCATACTGATGACATCCGGCGCTGCTGTACAAAAGCTGATGATGAAAATTGAAAACGAACAGGAGGTACTGATGAATATTGCTGATATGGCGATTGAAACCTTTAATGCAGAGAGTGTGCTGTTGCGTGTGGTGAAGATGGCAGAGCAAAAAGGCGAAGCTGCCTGCCAGGATCATTTGGATATAATGAGAACTTACCTGTATGATGCAGCTGATAAGGTAAATAAATCAGGTAAGGATGCTGTTAACTCTTTTGCTGACGGAGACGAACAAAGAATGATACTGATGGGTTTAAAGCGGTTTACAAAAGCAGAGCCTTTCAACAGCAAAGATGCGAGAAGAAGGATTGCTGATAAGATGATCGCAGAAGGAAAGTATTGTTTTTAATTCCACTGGTCTCTGTCAAAGTCAAGAATGGCTGTTCTTAACGGGGCAGCCCTTTTTGTTTCTGTATATATTGTTAAAAGTTCTTTACGGGTCACCTTCAACTCCTGCAACTTTTGTATACGTTTTCTTTCAATAGTAAGCCCTATACACATGATTATCGACGATAGAGAGGCCGCAATAAAATAGACCAGGAAGGTATCATTCATATATTGTTCATTCACTTTTCCGTCAGCCCCGATATGGGCTTTGAAAATGTAATACATGAGATAAAT
>CAZTKV010000187.1:3416-5166 GCA_964614285.1 uncultured Chitinophaga sp.
TCGCCTGGTTGCGATTCCGTCTGCAATATTAACGAGACTTGAATACATATAGTGCTTACATAGAAGTCTTTGTGCTAAAATTCAGTAAAACTGATATAGGGTCTCGTATTATTACGGAGCAGTCATTAAGAGGGTTTTTATGTTATCTTTCTGGTATGATACGATTTTGCTGTTTAATCTTCTTTTTTGGATTGCTTTCGGGTTATTCTCAACCTGTACCAAATAATTTTATAACAGGAAAAACAACCGGGACTTTACCATTCCTGGAGTATGGGTTGGGTATTGACCGACTTGGTGGTGCTAAAATGACTTATCTCGATACAGGTATCCTTATCAAGGTGGTGGACAGTACAGTTATTAATTATAAAGTGCAATTGTCAAAAGATCATTTTGCTTACTTGCCCAAAGCAAATTTCCGAAAGGAGAATGGGATAAAGATGCTGCCATACTATCTGTCGAACAGCTGGAGAGTTTCAGGGGATGATATTTATGATTATGTAACTGTTACCCTGGATGAACGACTTCCCTATAAAAGCATACAACAGATTAATCCATCTAAGATCGTAGTTGACATCTTTGGTGTTACCAGCAATACAAACTGGATTACCCAATTATCGACCGCAGAGGAAGTAAAGAATGTGTATCATGAACAAACTGAAGATGATGTCTTCAGGGTAATAATAGAACTAAAGAATAAGCAGCATTGGGGATATAGTATTTATTACCAGGAAAAAAAGCTGGTGATCAGGGTGAAAAGACAACCAGCAGAACTGGAATTAAAAAATCTGAAGATAGCAGTAGATGCCGGACACGGAGGCGATAATAATGGTGCAACAGGAGTTACAACAAAAATCCTTGAGAAAAACTATACTTTGCTTTTTGCCAGGCAACTGGAAAGATTGCTACTGGATGAAGAAGCGAATGTTTTTATGACCAGGGATAAGGACACTTCACTCAGTATGCCTGACAGGATCATGATGCTGCAAAAAGAAGATCCTCATTTTTTAATCAGTATACATCTTAACTCTTCTGCAAAAGACAGTATAAAAGGTACCAGCACTTACTACCGGCATATAGGTTTCCGGCCTTTATCTCAGTTCATTTTAAAAGACCTTCTGGAGTTGGGTTTAAAGGAGTTTGGAAATATTGGCAGCTTCAATTTTGCACTTAGCGGACCTGCCGAATATCCCAATTGCCTGGTTGAGGTTGCTTTTTTGAGTAATAAAGAAGATGAGCAGCTGATCCTTGATCCGGAATTTCATAAAGCAGTGGCTGTCCAGATTGTTGCAGGTATAAAAGAATGGCTGAAGTATTGTAGTAATGATTAGTCTTCTGGTGGGAAAGGCTCGCCACGGTGACAGGTTTTACAAGTAATGGTATTCAGGTATTCAGGTTTTATGTTCTTGTCAAAATAAAAATGTTTTTTATTGATCTCAATGGTCATCAGCATCATTTCTCTTGCATTTTCTTTCATTGGTTCAACGTCAGAAGCATAATCAAAATCTCCGGGAAACACTTTTTGTTTAACGTGACAGAAATCGCATTTTACACCCAGCGCTTTATTATAAGTCTGCATTATACTGTCAAGCTTTTCATCGCTGATATCTTTGGGCAGTATTTTCAGGTTCTTTTCTTTTTGATGAGGAGCATGTACTGCTGCTACTCCAAGCAGAACGAATATTGAAAGGCCCGTAATTGCTTTTATTTTATTCCTGTACATATATTGCCGGTTTAGACGATTTTACAAGTG
>CAZTKV010000188.1:0-3554 GCA_964614285.1 uncultured Chitinophaga sp.
TTTCTCGGTAACCGTAGAAAAAAGGAAAAGAAAGAATAAGGATTAAAAGATTTTTTACGCCACCGTTGGTGTTGAGTATGGATTTTCTTGCTGTTGGTCTCTTGCTTACTCACTTTACCCTACACAAGACACAATTTATCTGCCGAAGGCATGACAGCGGCGTACTCCTTTTTGTAGAACACCAGAAACAGTAAAAGAAACAGGACTTAGTGTAACGGAAACCCGGCTGGGAAGAAAAGATTTATACTATGGCCAAAGGTGAATGAATAGTACTGCTAGACTGTAAGTCCCGCAGTACCGGTATACATATCATTTTTTAAGCTCATTGCCCTGCCTGTCTACATGGATGTATTTGTTTCCTTTTTTAACCCGGATATCGTTGGCATCGTCTTTTATCCAAACGATATCATCATACATGAACGCAAGAATCGTCTTATTTTCTTTATTGATCACACCCCAGTTCCCATTTTGCTTTGCGGCAGCATACCCTCCTTCAAAATACTTAGCTCCTTCGTATGCGAAGGGAATCGCTTCTTTGCCTTTCGAATCGATAAAGCCCCATTTTCCATTGAACTTTACAGAAGCAAGACCTTCTGAAAAATTATACGCTTCTTCGTATTTCATAGGTATCACCATCTTTGTTGATTTATCAATGAAGCCGATTTTTCCATTCAGTACCAGTTTGCAAAGCCCCTCCCTGAAGCCTCCTACTTCGTCATATTTGACCGGTACTGCCACTTTACCGGTAGAATCGAGCAGGCCGTAACGCTGTTTCTTTCCATCCCATGTTTCGAGGGGTGCATAGCCTTCTTCAAATATGACTGCTAGCAGGTAACCACTGTATACAAACGGAGTCAGCGCTTTGCCTGCCGCATTGAATATGGCATACTTGCCTGAAGGGCTTGCATCCATATTATTGAACCTGTAACCGGTATTGAGTGCAAACAAATTATACCCCAGGCTTCTTGCCTGGTCATACTTTATTGGGATAATGATTTTTCCTTTTGTATCAATGATACCCCATTTTCCACCTTTATTATTCTGATAATCCGCACCGATATTCACCTGTGCAAATTTACCATCGGTGAATTCAGAAGCAAGGTCATACACTGGTTTGATAATTACTTTTCCTGATTGATCTTTATAACCGTACTTATTGGTCTTCTCGTCCTGGAAAGGCTGTGGTACCTGTGCCAATACAATAAAACTGAAAAAGATAAAAGTAATAGTGCTTAGTAACCGAATCATATTTTTTATTTTTTTAAAAGATATTAAATTTAATCATAGTTGACAAATCCTGGTATTTTCAGCTGAACTATTAGCTGAATTTTGCTGCCCGCTACTTCTTTATTAATTTACCTGATCTGTTTATGAACCTTTTTGCGGCCTTTGTTGATCTTCTGTGCTTACCATACAACTGATAACAGGTACGGCTATACTCATTATCTCATTTAGGAGATGCTCCTGGGAAGAAATTTGTTAATTCCTTGCCATGCTGTGAGTCTGCACGCAGCATGATGCTTTTAATTTTATTTCCGATGAATGGAGAACATACATCGGGGCACTTTGAGCCGTGGTTAATGTTACCATACACAGGGTTGCCTCGTTCCCCGGCAAAGCAAGAGTCTTAGCGTACGAAATGTTCTGTGATCTCCCAGGGTCTTGCCATTCCGATACTTCCTTCGTCAGTACAGGCTGCGGAGGAATCTCCTGTAATACCCAATGTCGGCGGCCACCGCACTAAGCCACGCAGGGCCAGACATAGGCAGAACAGTTGTGAAGAGACGCTGGGCGGGAAAGAACTGCTGTTTGTGTTGTATTCTACATTGTTTATTAGTATCTGTAACTGTTGGATTTCTTATACGATATTAATTGGATTTCTTATACGATATTAAGTTGGTGTCTTGATATGCTTTATTGCCTGCACAAAACACCAAGCTCATGTAATGTTTCTTAAATAACCCCAACTAAGACGAAAATTATTTACTAATTACACCTCTTGATTTCAAAAAATTCCTAACATCATACATGGCTTGAGCATTTGGAGAACCCGATGACATTTCATTAAAATCGAATAAACAGATTTCGTCGATAGGATATTTTTTTGACTTATTACTATTTGTATAACTGCCGTGAACATAAAAATAAATAATTGTACCCAAACTCGCATAGATTCTGGGAGTAACAAAAATTATCTCCCCCTCAGTTGCCCTGTCATTTCTAATTCCAACTATTTCTTTCTTTGGAAAAAGAAAATATTCGTTTCCGGATTTTTTTATTATTTCAATATCTACATTAATATTATAAATTTCTCCTTTAAAGGCCCTTAAATTAATTTTAAAAAACCGAGTATTGCCATGTGATGAATCCAAGGTTACCGGATTGATATCCAATTTGAACGAATGTTCAATTTCTGAAACAACATTTATAATTTTTCCTGATGAATCTCTTATCCTTTCAACAGTTTTTTTCACAGTATCCAATCGTAATTCCTGCTTTTCAAATGCTTTTACAACATCATTAAATAGTTTTTCACTGGCTGAATCAACACCAGTTTTTACCCTTTCTTTTATAATTGAATCTCTTAGATTCCGTTCTTTCTCTAATGATAAGTTTCTTCTATTATTATCGGTTTGTGAGTTCCATTCCTGACCAATGAGTAATAATAAAATGAATAATAGAAGATATAATACCAGTTTGCCTCTTTTTGTAATTTTTTTCCAAAAATTGGAAAATCTATTATCAGTTAATCCACCTTTTGTTGTCAAAAAAGTCAAGTAACCTGTTGCAATAGCAAGTAGTATAACGAAAATGATGTTTGGTACAATAGGCATCTTTGATATATTTTTATTAATAAAGCCCCCGCAATCTTCGCAGGGGCTTATCTTTTTTAAATCATTACAAACTGCGGCCTACTTCACCTCCTCATACGGCACATCAGTCACATTATCCGTACTGCCCGCACCGGCATCAGCAGTATGCGGTTGTTCAGCACCGGGTTGTTGTGCCCCGGCATCCTGTGTGGCTTTATACATATCCTCGCTGGCGGCTGTCCAGGCAGCATTCAATGCAGCCATAGCTGTATCAATACCGGCAATATCCTGTGCCTTGTGGGCTTCTTTTAATTTTTCAGCAGCCTGCTCAATAGCGCCTTTCTTATCAGCCGGTATCTTGTCGCCATATTCCTTCAGTTGTTTTTCTGTCTGGAATACGAGGCTGTCGGCCTGGTTCAGTTTCTCCACTTTTTCTTTCTCGGCCTTATCACTGGCTTCATTGGCTTTTGCTTCCGCCTTCATTTTTTCCACTTCTTCCTTGCTTAAGCCGCTGCCTGCTTCAATATGTATCTTTTGTTCCTTCCCTGTTCCTTTATCTTTTGCAGTAACATGTAAGATACCGTTGGCATCAATATCAAATATCACTTCTATCTGCGGTACGCCTCTTGGCGCCGGTGGTATGCCATCAAGATTGAAGATGCCAAGGCTCTTGTTGTCCTTACTCATACTTCTTTCTCCCTGCAGCACATGTATCTGCACACCGGGCTGGTTATCGCTGGC
>CAZTKV010000188.1:3654-5159 GCA_964614285.1 uncultured Chitinophaga sp.
TTCAGGCAGCGGGCAAATAAATTATCTGCTAATGCTTCAAATTTTGCACGGCTCAGTTTTTTCACTAAGTGCTTGGGTACTCCGTCAACGGCAGTGATATAAGGAAGATTGATTTCTGTTTCAGAAGAAGAAGACAGTTCCACTTTTGCTTTTTCTGCTGCTTCTTTCAAACGCTGCAGGGCCATCGGGTCTTTGCGCAGGTCTATCGCTTCATCATTTTTAAATTCCTGTGCCAGCCAGTCCATGATCACTTTATCAAAGTCATCACCACCCAGGTGGGTATCACCATTTGTTGATTTTACTTCAAATACACCATCTCCCAGTTCAAGCACGGAGATATCGAACGTACCACCAC
The DNA here is from genome assembly GCA_964614285.1 of uncultured Chitinophaga sp. GTDB lineage: Bacteria > Bacteroidota > Bacteroidia > Chitinophagales > Chitinophagaceae > JJ008. Next base: position 4,010 of record CAZTKV010000188.1, read on the forward strand.
CGAGGTCAAACACGGCGATCTTCTGGTCATGCTTGGCTTTATCCAAACCATAGGCCAGCGCAGCGGCTGTCGGCTCATTTACGATACGGCGAACAGTAAGACCGGCAATTTCACCGGCTTCTTTGGTAGCCTGGCGCTGGGCATCGTTGAAATAAGCCGGTACGGTGATCACCGCTTCGGTCACTTCATGGCCCAGGTAATCCTCGGCCGTTTTTTTCATTTTTTGCAGCACCATAGCGCTGATTTCCTGTGGCGTATAGAGTCTGCCATCTATGTCAATACGAACGGTATTATTGTCACCTTTTGTCACTTTATAGCTCCAGTGAGTGATCTCCTCACCCACTTCATCAAAACGGCGGCCCATAAAACGCTTCACCGAAGCGATGGTATTATGCGGGTTGGTGATGGCCTGGCGTTTGGCCGGGTCACCCACTTTACGTTCGCCATTCTTCAAAAAAGCCACTATTGACGGGGTCGTACGGCGTCCCTCGTCGTTAGCAATCACCACCGGCTCGTTACCTTCCATTACGGAAACGCAACTGTTGGTGGTTCCTAAGTCGATTCCTATGATCTTTGCCATGGTTTAAATTTTGTAGTTCGCTATAGCTTGTCAATCATTGTGCCGTGAGGGTTTGGGGTGAAAAATTGTCAGGTTTGGGACAAGGGGTCAACTGGTTAATTGGTCAACCGGGTAGCAGGTCTTTATGATTGAAAGTCCTGCTTTTTTTACCGAATTAATACCATGACCTGCGGGTCTATACTATTTCAGGTTTTGGATGATGCTTTGCTGAGTGTCATGTATCTTTTTAAGAAGATTAGACAGTGTGCTCATCGCTTTGCTCCTTCTGTCCATCAACATTTGCAGGCGGAGACTCTCCATCTCTCCCATTTCACTCATGGAGTCGAGGTCGCTTTGCAGTTTTTCGACCATTGCATCCTGGTCGGCTTTTGAAACGGTTGTAACTCTTGATGAAGACCTGGTAAATTTTACCGCATCAGGGTTCTGTCCATTCTTCAAAGCAGCGGTCCTGCTTTGCAGCAATTTAAATGAATCAAGTTGTATGGCCGTCATGCTTTTTTGCTGCTGCACTTTTGCAAGCAGTGCCCTTTGCTGTGCTTTCTGGTTATTGATGGATTTTACTTTTGCCAT
>CAZTKV010000189.1:0-5158 GCA_964614285.1 uncultured Chitinophaga sp.
GTAAAAGTAGAAATAACGGAAAACTCTTTTTCATAATAAGGCTGTGATTCCAGGCCGGCATATTACCTGATCAATACAAAAGTACCTTTTCTTTCTATAGTTTCACCCGACTTGCCGATTGCTTTGATAAACCAAACATAAACACCAGCTTGCTGAAGCATACGATTTACTTTTCCATTCCACCCTGCATTTCGCTGGCTGGTTGAAAACACCTGCTGCCCCCAGCGGCTATATATGCTGAATTCTTTAAGAATTATTTGCCCATGGTAAAAGGGTTTCAGTATATCGTTTTTCCCGTCATCGTTAGGTGTAAATCCTGTAGGAACATAGATATCATTGTACTGCAAAACAGTGATCCTTACTGAATCTTCTCCTTTACAGCCCTCACCATTGCTTGCGGTAACTTTATAAACAATATCTTCCAGTGGGGTGGCAACAGGGTTTCTTATACCGCTATTGCTCAGCCAGGTGTCTGGTGACCATTGGAAATTATCAGCAGGCTCATTGGTTGACAAGAATACGGGTTGACCAACAGGTATCGTTTGATCTGGTGGTGCAGTAACTATAAAGTTTTTCACTTCAACCTGCTTAATCAATGAATCATCAATGCAGGCAGCACCTGTAAGTAATTTCAGTTTTACAGAATACAAGCCCTCCTGGTTATATATATGAACCGGGTTCGTCGCTGTTGAAGAATTGCCATCACCAAAATCCCATAGATATAGTCCTCCACCATTCTGATCAAAACGACTTTTATTGACGAACCTGATATAACCGGAATCACACCTCGTTACAAAATCAAAATCTGCATCGGTAATTATTCCACTGGGTTTTATTTGTCTGCTGCTTTTAATGTTACCACAACTGACAGAGGAAGAAATATTCAGGGTGACAGTATATGACTGGTTTGCCGGTGTAAAAGTATGAACCGGGTTCTGAAGAGTTGATGTATTTCCATCGCCAAAATTCCAGGACCATGTTAGTGTACCTGGCATGCCTGATAGTGCAGTAAACTGAACCCTTCCGCTGCAACTGTCTGTTATTATATATGAAAAACTATTATTGGGATCAAAAGCCACATCATTAATAAAAGAAGGGGAGCCTAACCGTGCAGAAAATGGTGAAATATCCAATTGGTTATCCTGGAAATTACAACCTGAACCTTTAACAGCAGGATAATTGATCACTCCCAGACTTTGGCCAGGTCTGAATGTATATATTCTTTCATCCGGCGCCAGTTGTAGTGTTAATACCGGGGCAACAGTTGAAATGCTGGTGGTTGATGCACTAACAGCAGCAGCGGAAGGTAAAGTAGCTTCCAACTGATCAATCTTTCTTTCATAAGGACGTACCAGATAAAGCATTTTTGAATCTGACGAGTATTCGCAGGACACATACATTGCATTATCAAACATAACAGACCTGCCGTTTGTAACCTGACCGGTTGTATTATTAAAGTCGAATAGCTGTACAAAATTCGGATTGCTTAAATCAGGATCAAACAACGGGAAATGAGTCTGGCATAATTGCTTTCCATCGGGGCTTACTTTCATATAGCCGGTGTTGGTAAGCAGGTGTTGAGTAAGTAATACACCAGCCTGTGAAACCACAGGGTTTGACTGCAATCCATTGCAGGTGATCAGCCAGGAACGGAAAATATTGGAATTATTATCATTGGTGATCAGCCATATGTCTGTACCATTCTGATGCCGGGCGGCAGTAAGTCTTTCTGTACAGGATTGCCATAGTAGTGTGTTTTTTGTGACCACTTCGCCATTGCCATTATCCCGATTCATGTTTACAATAGAATAATTGTAACCATTGTCGAAATTGTTTTCAATGGCATCAGTGGTAAAAATGTAATAGATACTGTCATTTCCGGGAACGGGAATAATGATAGCAGACTGACAAGAAGAGATATTTCCTTTTAGATCATCCCCATTCAGCATTACCTGGTGCAGGCGGTTAAAAACAGTTATCCCATTAGTGTAGAATAACAATTTTCCGGCAGAATCAGATACTGAAGAGGATCCTTCATCTGTGATCATTGCTCCATCTGTAAGGGTAACAGGTATTACCTGACCGGGAAGTGCAGAAAAGCGGATGCCCGCCCGCTGACCAAAATACCAGTTATTGTTTTGCTGCGCCGGTGATATAGAACTGGTGCACAGGAAAACAAAGAGTATCGCTGCGGTTTTTATCAAGTGAGAGGGTATTTCAACGTATGTAGGAGGCTTTATTCTTTAAAATTGCTGCTTTTTAAGCGGAATTAACAGCATGGGATAACTTTCACACAATAAAACCATCGAATTTTGCGATTTTGAGCTAAACTCACTGCTATTGAAGCAATTATACAAGATATCTCTTGCTTTTTTACTCACATTGACTTCTCTCTGGGGCAGTGCGCAAATTCCCGTTCCCGATAATCCTGCTTCTAATCTGCGAAGAAAGATATTCAGGGTTGAATCGGATAGCATCAAAATTGATACCATCAGCATTGTCCCTACTACTTTTTCCATAAATAACGTACTGGCAGAAGACTACAAGCTTGATTATGTAAATGCAATCTTGTATTGGAAAAAAAAGCCAACTGTTGAAACGATAACGGTTGTTTACCGGGTTTTCCCATTTAAGCTGAACCCGGTAGCACAACGAATGAACTATGATAGTGTAATGAATAATTTCTATCAGAAACCATTTGAGTTTAACAACGGACTTACCGGTAATCAAAGAGGAGTATTTAATTTTGGCAACCTGAAAGCGGAAGGTAGTCTTGGCCGGCAAATAGGTTTTGGTAACAGCCAGGATGCAGTAGTGAATTCAACGCTGAACCTGCAGCTTAGTGGAATGCTGGGAGATAGTATAGAGATACAGGCTGCTATTACAGACAACAATATTCCAATACAACCAGATGGTACTACCCAGCAATTGAATGAATTTGACCAGGTTTATCTTCAATTTAAAAAGAAAGGATGGCAACTGAATCTTGGGGACATAGACATCCGGCAAAATCAGAGCTATTTCCTGAGTTTTTATAAAAGATTACAGGGTATTTCATTTCAAACAGAAAACCGTCTTTCCAAAACAATTAATTCAAAAACGTTAGTCAGCGGTTCTATTGCAAAGGGAAAATTCAACCGGCAAATTCTGGAACCGTTAGAAGGGAACCAGGGGCCATATAGGCTTCGGGGCCCTAACAATGAATTATTTTTTGTAGTTCTCGCCAATACAGAAAGAGTATTTTATGATGGGCAACTGTTACAAAGAGGAGAAGACCAGGATTATGTGATCAACTATAATTCCGCTGAAATAACATTTACACCCCGGAGAATGATCACAAAGGACAGCCGGATACAAGTTGAATTTGAATATGCAGAGAGAAACTACCTGAACACTAATCTGTACCTGTCACAGGAATTTGAGATAAATCAGAAACTAAAGATCAGGCTGGGAGCCTTCAATAATAATGATGCAAAAAATTCCCAGATAAACCAGGTACTGGATACCAGGCAAAAGCAATTCCTGGCTGATATTGGTGATAGTACACAGAATGCTTTTTATCCTACGGCCGTGATAGATTCTTTTGCAGCAGATAAGATCCTGTATGAGAAAATATACATAGGAGCTGATTCATTTTACCAGTATTCCACGGATCCCCAGACGGCAAAATATAATTTGTCATTCGTGGATGTAAAGCAGGGCAATGGTAATTATATTCCTGATTTTAATGGGGCGAATGGAAAAGTATACAAATATGTGGCCCCGATTGCCGGTGTGAAACAAGGACAATATGAGCCGGTACAAATCCTGGTAGCTCCCAAACGGCAACAGATCGTAAATCTTGGTATTGAATATGCAATCGATAAAAATACTTTACTTAAAACTGAAGTGGCAACCAGTAATAATGATGTAAATACTTTCTCATCAAAGAACAATGGTGATGACCGGGGTTGGGCAGCAAAAGTTCAGTTATCTAATACAAAGATGCTGAGACCGGTGAAAAAGCTAGAATTAAATACAGCAGTAGATTATGAGTATGTGCAGAGCAGGTTCAAACCGCTGGAAAGGTTACGTAATGTAGAATTTACAAGAGATTGGGGGCTTGTGTTGCAGCCCATACCCCTGGCTGTAAATGAAAATATTTTCAAGATCAATGCCGGGTTAAAGGATAAGAATAATCACCAGGTATCATACCAGTTTATTAAATATAACCGCAGTGATAATTACAGTGGTTTTCAGAATTCAATAAATCATAGCGCCGGCTGGAAGGGCTGGAGATTCAGTAACCAGTTCATGATCACCAATTTCAACTTGTTGAACGATAAGGGTAGTTTTTTAAGACCATCAGTAGACATCAGCAAGCAGTTCAAAAAAATGAATGACTGGCGGTTGGGAGTAAATTATTCTTTAGAAAAGAACTCTCCAAGATTTAAGAACAACGATACACTGATCCCCACTTCTTTCTTCTTTGATATTTATTCAGCGTACTTAAGATCAGATGAAAGTAAGAAGAACAAGTTTGGTGTTACCTTTTTTACAAGAGCTGACAGATACCCGGTGAGTAAAGAGTTTGTAAAAGGAGACAGGAGTTTGAACCTGAATTTGCAAACAATGCTGGAAGGGAATGCAAAAAGACAGTTTTACCTGAATGCCACTTTCCGGAAACTGAAGGTATATAATGCTGTTGTGTCAAGGCAAAAAGAGGATGAAACAATTTTAGGAAGGGCCGAGTATGTGATGAATGAATGGAAGGGGTTGATTACCGGAAATATTTTATATGAAGTAGGGGCTGGGCAGGAGCAACGCCGTGATTATGCTTACCTGGAAGTGCCGGCCGGGCAGGGAGAATATGCATGGATCGATTATAACGGTGACGGTATCCAGCAATTGAATGAGTTTGAATTGGCGGCTTTTCCTGACCAGGCAAAATTCATCCGGGTATTTACTCCAACCAATGAATTTATAAAAGCCAATTACATCACTTTGAACTACCGGCTTGATATTAATCCAAGAGCTATATTGAATAAGGCAGGGCTGAAGGGGATGAAGAAATTTATTTCAAAGCTGAACCTGCTCATTTCATTCCAGACCAGTAAAAAATCGATTGCTGATGGTGATTTTGCCTTCAATCCCTTTAAGTATGGAGTAAATGATACTG
>CAZTKV010000190.1:0-5070 GCA_964614285.1 uncultured Chitinophaga sp.
TGCTGCCAGCCTCAATGTAAATTGAACGGCACTATCCAGATCGTCTACCTGCATTTTATAATTATCCGGGGAAGTAAGAGTGAGCCTGTAATTAATATTGGCGACAGCAAATCCTCTTTGCTTTAAACCGTTGAGCAGCCAGTTTAATTCTCCTTTATCACCAGTGGCCCAGCCACCGCCATGCACCACTACCACAAGCGGCGTATTTGAAGTTCTGTTAGCAGGCAGGCCAAGATCCAGCTTTTGGCTGGCATCAGGTCCGTAAGCAATATTGGTGATTGTAGTGTCTCTTAATATTACAGGCCCTCCGGGTGGCGGATCAACTGGCGATGGTTCGCAGCTGCTCAATGCATAAAGCAGTATTGTAAAAATCAGAAATAATTGCAACCTCATGAATAATCAGTTTACTAATTACTAAGTGCTGATACATATTACATGTCGGACCTGAAAATAAAATGGTTGGTAAAGTAGTAAAATTTAAATTGATCTGCGGGCCGCCATGCATGATAAAATTAAACTCTTGGCTTCCAGGGTATCTCTCTGGCATTTAACTGGTGACTGGTGTAGCGGCTCAGTACAAAAAGATAATCACTGAGGCGATTCAGGTATTTCAGAATTATCTGTTCTACTTCCAGGCTTTCCAGTTCCAGTCTTACGCAGCAACGTTCGGCCCTGCGGCAAACACAACGGGCTACATGCAAATGAGAAACGGTAATATGCCCACCCGGCAGGATAAAACTTTTCATTTCAGGAATGCCTTCATTCATTTTATCCATTTCCTTTTCAAGCAGCTCTACATCTTTTTCTTTAAGATCAGGTATCCGCATCCTGGGCTCTTTTATCGGGTCGCAGGCAAGGGAAGATCCGATAGTGAACAGCCGGTCCTGAACTTCATGCAAAATAGAGCGGCTGTTATCATCTATCAGCAGATCACGGCAAAGCCCGATATAAGAATTCAATTCATCTACGGTACCATATGCTTCAATACGGAGATGCGATTTAGGAACTTTTGTTCCACCAATCAGTGAGGTAGTTCCTTTATCGCCTGTTTTGGTATAAATTTTAAATGCCATGGTATTGCAGAGTAATATGTCAAAACAAATGTTATCAAAGAAAGGTTGTACTGAAAACAGAAAAGGATGAACTTTTATGCTTATTAGTGATGCGTATATTCCCCAACATTTTCATTTTTTTTATCACTTTCAATCATTCCATCCCTGAGCCTGACAATGCGATGAGCATGATTGGCAATATCTTCTTCATGGGTTACCAAAACAATGGTATTGCCGTTGCTATGAATTTTATTAAAGATTTCCATGATCTCGTAAGAGGTTTTAGTATCAAGATTTCCGGTTGGTTCATCGGCCAGGATGATTGAAGGGTCGTTTACCAATGCCCTGGCTATTGCTACCCGCTGACATTGCCCACCAGATAGTTCATTCGGTTTGTGATGGCTTCTGTCAGTAAGATTTACCATATCCAATACCTGCATTGCTTTATCTGTCCTCAATTTGCGGCTCATGCCGGCATACACCAATGGGAGTGCAACATTTTCAGCGGCGGTAAGCCGTGGCAATAAATTGAATTGCTGAAAGACAAAACCGATCTCCTTGTTACGGACTTCTGCCAGGTCATTATCTTTCATTTCACTTACATCATTATTGTTCAAAATGTACCTGCCGGCAGTAGGGGTGTCAAGACAACCTATAATATTCATCAATGTGCTTTTGCCGGAGCCTGATGGCCCCATTAATGCTACATATTCATTTTTAAAAATATCCAGCGATACACCTTTCAGCACCTGCAATTCATGTTTGCCCATGAAGTAACTTTTCTGAATATTTTCCAAATGAATGATGCCCTGTGTCATATTATTTTTTTATCACTTTTGGAACCTTAAAAAACTGATCATCATGCAAAGGAGCATTCTTTAAGGCTTCTTCCGGGCTAACGGAGCCTTTTATTTCATCTTCCCGCAGCACATTCATTTCTTCGCTCATATGCATTAATGGCTCAACCCCATCCAGGTTCAATTCATTCAGTTTCTCTACAAAACCTATCATCCGCTGAAGATCATTTTTAATTTCAGCCTTTTCTGATTCATTAAACTGCAGGCGGGAAAGATGAGCCAGCTTTTCCACCAGTTGATCGTTCACTTCCATAAAACAAAGATAGTCAGAAGCCAGAAGCCGGCAGTCAGAAATCCTGATTCAAAACCGACCATCCTGCTTTGCCTCATCAGGCCTCATTTTCTTATCTTCGCCGCCGCATGGGAAAGAAGAATGAGATAGTAATGAGTGGTATCCGGCCAACCGGTTACCTGCATCTTGGTAATTACTTTGGTGCAGTGAAGAATTATGTTCGTATGCAGGATGAGTTTGAGTGTTACTTTATGGTGGCGGATCTTCATTCACTCACCACCCACCCCGATACCAAGGAGCTGAAAGCAAATGTTCATCGTGTATTATCAGAGAATATTGCCTGTGGATTAGACCCTGATAAGGTGGCCTTGTATTGCCAAAGCCATGTATATGAAACGTCAGAATTGTACTTATACCTGAATATGATGGCCTACAAGGGGGAGCTGGAGAAAACGGTAACATTCAAGGATAAGGCAAGGCAGCATCCTGATAATGTGAATGCCGGTTTGCTGACCTACCCTGTTTTACAAACAGCCGATATTATTCTTCACCGGGCACTATACGTTCCTGTTGGCAAAGATCAGGAGCAGCACCTGGAAATGGCCCGCAATTTTGCCAATCGTTTCAATCACCGCTATGGTGAAGTGTTTCCGGAACCGCAGGCATTCAATTATGGTAGTGAACTGGTAAAAGTGCCAAGTCTTGATGGGGCCGGGAAAATGAGTAAGAGTGAAAACCAGTTTGCCACTTTATACCTGTCTGATGATGATGACATGATCCGCAAGAAAGTAATGAAGGCTAAAACAGACAGCGGCCCTTCAGAACCAGGTTCAGTTAAACCAGATTACATCGAAAATATTTTTCTGCTCATGAAACTGGTTAGTACTGATGAGGTGATTCAAAAATTTGAAGAGGATTTTAATAAATGTACCATTCGCTACGGTGATATGAAAAAGCAACTGGGTGAGGACATGGTCCGGTTCATTGCTCCTATCCGGGAAAAAGCTGAATCAATCCGCAATGATGAAACCTACCTGAAAGAAGTAATGGAAAAAGGGGCCGAAAAAGCCCGTAAAAGCGCCAGGGCCACCATGGAGTTGGTAAGAGAGGCTATCGGGTTAAAATATTTTTGATTTATTTTTTTAACCGGTATTTGAATAGTGAGAATTCAATACTTTTAACGCCTATTCATTTATAGAACTATAAAATTCTCCGCTCTCTGGCGGATCAGGGGCATGGCAAAAGCAAAGAAACCGAAACACATAGCCGTTGCAGGAAATATCGGCGCAGGCAAAACCACATTGACAGAGATGCTCAGCAAGCATTATAAGTGGATTCCCAATTTTGAAGATGTGGACCATAATCCTTACCTCATGGATTTTTATGAGGATATGCCCCGTTGGAGTTTCAACCTTCAGATTTTCTTTTTGAACAGCCGTCTTCGCCAGTTGGTGGATATTCAGAAAGGAACAGAAACGGTTATCCAGGACAGAACAATCTACGAGGATGCCAACATCTTTGCTCCTAACCTGCACGAAATGGGGCTAATGAGCAAAAGGGATTTTGATAATTATTTTCACTTTTTCCAGACATTAAAAACACTAGTGCAGCCGCCTGATCTGCTTATATACCTGAATGCTTCAGTACCTACACTGGTAGGACAAATACAGAAAAGAGGCAGAGAGTATGAAGAGAATATCCGGCTCGATTACCTGAAAAAACTTAATGAGTATTATAATAAGTGGATAGGCGAGTACAAGGAAGGTAAACTGCTTATCATTGATGTAGACAAAAACAAATTTGCAGAACGGGATGAGGATTTTGGTGAGATCATCCGAAAAGTTGATGCAGAATTGTACGGTTTGTTTTAATAATCAGCCCAGTTTGAATATTCGTTAAGCATCTTCTCAATTTTCTTCAGCCATTCAGCCTGTTTTTCCCTGTTAATGCTGTGCCGGGTTTCCCTGTCATAGTCGTTTTGCATTTGCTCCTTTTCATCTGTAATGTCTTCATAGATCTTTTTCAGGTCTTTCTGGTAAGTTCTTTTGTTGAAGTTGTACTCACTCATTTTTTTATGAAGCTTCCGGGCAAAAATTTCGGCAATATCAAAGTGCCCCTGCTCATGACTGAGTATATAATCCGATTTATGTAAACCCCATGAGCGGTTTTTAGAAAAAAGAGATTTTATCTGGTAACCAAAATCGGTACTGCTGATTTTGTATTGAATACTAAGGTAAGTAGTGGTGGTAGCAGCCGCATCACTGGCTGGGTCCGGCTTTCCCTTATAATCATTCCAGTTTAATCTCCTGGAAGAACTCCATTCCAATAACTCCTCATCTGCAGCCTGTGCGGCAATTGCAGCAGGAAGAAGGAAGAAAATAGTATACAAAATGAGTTTGTTCATGAACGATTTATCAACGTAAAGTTGTATCAAAAATTTTACCAGCTATATAAGCAGTCGTTAAATAAAATAAAAACCCCGTCTCATGTTGAGTGAAACGGGGTGAAATATCAAATAACCGTCCAGTATAAAACCAGTTTATGCCTTAGGGGCGGCAGCAAGGATTTCTGCTGTCACACCATCCGCATACTTGGCAAAGTTCTTTACAAACAAACCAGCCAGGTATTTTGCTTTTTCATCATAGGCATTTTTGTCAGCCCAGGTATTCCGTGGATTTAAAATATCAGCAGGCACATCAGGACAAGCCTGGGGTATAGCAACACCAAAAACAGGGTCAATGGCAAATTCCATATCATTTAATTTGCCTTCAAGAGCAGCAGTGATCATAGCCCTGGTATACTTCAATTTCATTCTGTGACCTGTGCCATAAGGTCCACCTGTCCAGCCTGTATTGATCATCCAAACATTTACTTTATTCTCCTGCATTTTCTTACCCAGCATTTCCGCATATTTACCGGGGTGCAATGG
>CAZTKV010000191.1:0-4998 GCA_964614285.1 uncultured Chitinophaga sp.
CAGTAACCACCCGTGGTTTTGTAAGCAGTGGTAATACCCGTTTGAACCAGTTGATTGACGGAATGGATAACCAGGCTCCCGGTTTGAACTTTTCTGTTGGTAGTGTTCTGGGCCCTTCTGATCTTGATGTTGATAATGTCGAGATTCTTTCAGGAGCTTCTTCTGCCTTGTATGGCTCAGGTGGTATGAATGGTACTGTTCTTATTTCAACAAAGAATCCTTTTAAATACCAGGGTCTTAGCTATAATATCAAACAGGGTATCATGCATGTGGATGGCAAGCAACGAAATGCGGCACCTTACTACGATTGGTCATTCCGTTGGGCAAAAGCATATAAAAACAAGCTTGGTATTAAACTCGCAGTTCAATTGGTAAAAGGTGCTGACTGGGAAGCTGAGGATTACCGCAATAAACAACAGATCGGTATACTAAGTAAGGTAGTCGGTGGAAATCGCCAAAATGATCCAAACTATAATGGGATTAACATGTATGGAGATGAGACCAGTGCAGATATGAACGGGTTCTCTTATTTTGTACAAGATCAGACAAGAAGAACCATTTTAGGCGCTTCTGGTGGTGCTCTGGATATAATCAATAATCCATTTATTGGTGCAAATGCATATTTCACAGCTATTGGAAATCCAGCTTATCCGACAAATACTCAAATTAGTAATTGGATCAATTTACTAGTATCGAACGGCTTGCCGGGAGCAGCTGTACCAGCTGTTCAGCAAATGATGCCATTCTATATCGGGTTAAGAAATGGCTATTTTAATAAGGCCAGTGTTTCAAGAACCGGTTATGAAGAACAATCATTGGTAGATTATAATACTATTAATGTAAAATTCACAGGCGGGTTACATTATAAAATTAACGACAAACTCGAGGTTTCTTTTAATACTTATTTTGGAACAGGTACTACCGTTTATACAGGTGCAGACCGTTATTCTCTGCGTAACCTGAAAATGGCACAGCATAAGTTTGAATTAAAGCATAAGAACTGGTTTGTTCGTGGATACACTACCCAGGAAAATGCTGGCGAGTCTTATAATGCTACAGCCTTAGGTGCCTTTTTAAATGAAAGTTACAGGCCCAGTTCTTCCTGGTTCCCATTGTATATAGGAACCTTCTCAGAGGGCAGAAGGTTAAATGGTGGTGCAGCTAGTGATTTTGCTTTACACACTGCTGCCCGTGCTGCTGCCGATGTAGGGCGTTGGATTCCAGGCACTAAAGCTTACGATTCAATAGCTTCTATATTAAAGAAAACACCGATCAGAAAGGGCGGAGCTTTATTCCTTGACAAATCCGATTTATATGCGACTGAGGGGCAATTCAATATTTCAGATATGGCCGGTTTTTCAGATAAGCTTGAAATAATTGCCGGTGCAGGCTGGAAACAGTGGATCATGAATTCCCAGGGAACAATTTTTGCAGATACTGCACAATCGCTCAGGGTAAATGAATATGGCGGATATATTCAATTAAAGAAGAAATTGATCAACGATGCACTTACGCTTACTGCTTCAGGCCGCTATGATAAGCAAACTAATTTTGAGGGAAAATTCACACCAAGGATATCTGCTGTAATCAGAGTTGCAAGAGAAAACTTCCTTCGTTTATCTTATCAGACAGCCTACCGCTTCCCCACTAACCAGAACCAATATATAAGCCTGGTTACAGGATCAGGTGTACTCATGGGTTGCTTGCCAGAATTCCAGGATTATTATAAGTTGAACTCTACATTACCGGGTTATACTGCTGCAAGTGTATTGGCATACCGTGCAGGCTCACTTGCCGATTCAAATAGGTTGGTAAGAGCTCAATACAGGAAGGTGAAACCCGAAACAGTGAAGTCCTATGAGTTGGGTTATAAAGGAATAATCGGAAAAAAATTATTGTTTGACGGATATGTGTATTACAGCCAATACCAGGATTTTCTTGTAAGTGAAGCAGTGGTTCAGTCAAGAACTGGCCCTAATTTCGAACTATACTCTGCATATAGCAGTACTAACGTATCATATGTACAGAATTCAACTGATAATGTAAAATCTATCGGATGGGGTATTGGCCTGGAATACCAGCTTATGAAGAGATATGTAGTTTACGGTAACGTATTCTCTGATCAGCTCCGGGATGTAGATCCTTCAGTAGTTACTTTCTTCAATGCGCCTAAATATCGCTTCAATATTGGTTTGCGCAATGAGAATGTTTGCCATAATATTGGATTTAATGTGGTATTTAAATGGCAGGATAATAACTACTATGAGGGTACTTTTGTTAGCGGTACATTACCTTACTTTGGCTGGTGGGATGCACAGGTTACTTACCGTCCTCCAACTACCAAGAGTACTTTCCGTGTAGGCGGTACTAACCTGGGTAATCAATACCAGAGAACTGGTTTCGGCAGCCCTTCAGTTGGCGGTCTGTATTACATCAGCTATGGTTACAACCTGTTCTGATCATAAAATTGAAATTGGGTTTTAAGTATAAAGGCCTCCTTAGGGAGGCCTTATTTTTTATCAATCTAGGTGTCAGTAAGACGTTGTTAAATCACTTTTTTCTTCCATCGTCCGCTACGCATATAAAACAGGGATGGTACAAAAAGGCAAAGCCAATATAACCATTCACTCATCCAGCCAAACTTAATGGGCAGGAAGTAATATTCTGATACCAGGTAAACATAGATGCAGTACATAATAATTGCAAAAAGTTCGATATAGAAAGTGATCCTTGTATTTCCGCTTCCGGTTACAGCACTTAACATGACAATTGAAAATGACATCAGCAGCATGGCTGCTGTAACTACTCTCAGTACTGGCAAAGCAGCTGCTATAAAATCATCTCCCTGCCCGAAAACAGACAGGAAGGCCTCCGGGAACAGGTTTAGTACTATGCAAACAACAATGGCTACACCAGTGCTTAACCGGATGATTTTTTTTAGTAAGCTCCAAACCTGCTCTTTCTTGTTTTGGCCTATCACATTGCTCACCATGGCGTTGGTGGTAGCGGCAAAAGCCCAGGTTACACATCCAAAAACACCAAAAATATTGCGCATTACATTCGAGACCTTCAGTGCCATATCACCATGATGTTCAGTCAGCAAAAAGAAAAACTGCCAGCTGATAATACTGATAGCATGCTGGAACATCAACGGCGCAGACATTGAAAAAATAAGAGCACTGTTTTCTTTACTCCATTTTAAATTTTGAAAGAGGCCAAATCGTTTGCTGATACCTTTCCACCGGATCACAAGAAATATTACAAACATGCCGGTAAATTCTGCAATAACAGAAGCAATAGCAGCACCGTTAAAGCCCAGTTCAGGGAACCCAAGCATACCAAAAATTAAAATATAATCGAGCAGTACATTAGTAAGTGTTTCTGCAAGAGTACCTGCAACCAGGTACCGGCTTTGGTTAGTGCCTACCAACAATGCATTACGAAGCTGGTATATATACAAAAAGGGTAGTCCCCATATCCTGATCTGAAGAAACCCGACAGCCTTTTTATGCACTTCAGTATCCTGTATTATCAATCCAAATAAAAAGGGGGTAATAGTATAGGTGATAATGATTCCTGCAACAGCCACGAGCAACCCAATTAAAACACCTTGTGTGAACAACTTCCCGATTTCTTCCGGCCTGTTCTCGCCGGCCCTGCGGGCTATGAGTGCCTGTAAACCATTATTGAGTCCGTAGCCGATGGCAGCAAAAATCAGGTAATATACACCCGTAATGCCTGCCACCGCCAGTGCATAAGAATCATTACTGTAGTGGCCCAGAAAAATATTATTTGTAATAAAGTTTAGCTGGGGGATAAAAATAGCAAGGCTTATCGGCAGTGCAATTTTCAGTATCTGCCGGTTAGTTACTTCTACCTGTAAGTCAGTTTGTGTTCCCCTTGCCATAATTAAAAAGATGGCGAATCTACGATATTTAAATTTTTGTCTATTATTGCACGAACTGAAAAGAATTTTGAAGCAGTTATTTACTATAGAAAATAGCCTTAATGATAATGTTCAGCAGGTTTTGTCATTGAAATTCGGTAACGGGCATTTTAGTTTTGTTATTACTAATAAGGCCGGTGATGAATTGTATAAACTGGCTTATTGCAGGGCAGAAGAATGGAATTCAGGAAACCTGCACGAATTGCTCTCTTTTTTTCCTGAGCTAAAGAACCAGTTTTATCGTATACAGGTTTGTTATGATTTTGAACAAAGTACGTTGGTCTCCTTATCAGATTTCAGGCAGGAAGAATCAGGAACTATGCTGAAAGCTCTTTATGGAGTTAATACTGAATCGGTAGTTATAACAGAAGCTATTCCGGAATGGCAGCTATACAATGTGTATTCAGCACCTGCAGAACTTAGACAGTGGCTGCAGCAGCATTTTGCTTCAGCCCTTTTCAGGCATCAGTTTTCATTTGCCTTTAAGCAAATGGATGGAAGAGGTAATGGCGGAAGTCTGTATGTTGACTTCAGGACTGATGATTTTTCAGTGACGGCAATGAGGAGTAGTAAATTACTTCTGGCTCAGACTTATGTTTACTCAACACCTGAGGATGTGGTTTATTATCTGTTGAAAATATGCAGCCAGTTTGGTTTATCACAGCAGGAAGCGGAATTTCATTTGTCAGGGTTAATCGATAAACAATCGGCTTTATATAAAGAGATACATCAATACTTCATTCATGTGGACTTCAGGGAAGCTACCTGGAATGTTCAGGGTGATGAATATCCCAATCATTTTTTTACCTCACTTAACGACCTGGCCCGATGCGTATCATAGGTGGTGAACATGGTGGAAGAAAATTTAACCCGCCTTCAAACATGCCTTACACAAGGCCTACTACCGATATCGCCAAGGAAGGCTTGTTTAATGTACTGCAGCACAACCTGGATTTTGAGGAATTAAAAACGCTGGATTTATTCGGGGGGACCGGTAGTATCAGTTATGAACTTGCCTCAAGGGGTGTAAATGACCTGACCATTGTGGAGAA
>CAZTKV010000192.1:0-4968 GCA_964614285.1 uncultured Chitinophaga sp.
CCACAAACTCCTCCGTATAATGAGAAACATCTCTTGCCGGTTTTAACCTGAATGGTGTTTCAAGGTAAGAATTCACTTTTATTAAGGGCTTATCATAAAACACCTCTTTTATCTTCCCAAGGTGAGTGATATAATTTTTAGGTTCCGCGATAACCGGCATCATCCGGTGAAGGATAGAGCGATCGGCCCGGAAAAAATAGATAAGCGATGAAGCAAGGATAAAAATGAAGCCGCTGGTAAATCCACCAAAGAAGAAAAGAATCTCTGTCCGCGGCACCAGCTCTTTAAAATGTACAAAGTGATACGCTTTGAAGAAGTAAAAAATAATAAAGGCGCCGGGAATGATTGAGTTATTGATACAGTATTTCAGGAAGGGATTAGTAGCGGCAGCCAAAAAACGAAAATGGCGGCTGAACAGAATAAAAGAAGTGATATTCCAGCTCATAATGAACATCCCTATAGAGGCCCCCACGATCGCATAACTGATTGAATTTACATTACCCAAATATTCCGGTGCCAGGAACAGGGAGTCTGCACCAAAGGTTTTCATCAAAGTGCCGTTAACCGTACTAAAAAGGATAACCCAGAACAATAACAGTATCTGGTATTTCCTGAAATGCAGGAATAATAGCTGAATGGCGAATGAATGATAGAACCCTTTTAGCCAGGCTTTCATGAAGAAGCTTAATAGTTACAACTAAAAATACTGATTATTAACTGTAAGTCAAATAAGCAATCACCCTGATATGCTAATTCACAGTTTTACTGGGGACGATATACAATATCCAGGTAAGCGATAACAATAACAACATAGCCACTAACTGATGTAATTGCGCCATCCACTCAAAAACACCCCATTGATTGGGAATAATCTTCAAACTTGTTACTACTGAAAAAATGCCAAGCAAGACCTGTAAGGTCACTAATAAAACAGGCCACCAGCGGGTTTTTCTAAAAAGTGAAGAGCCTTGTGTTTTATACAATCTAATGGTAAGCCAGATAATCATTATCAGCAATATATAAGCCAAACCACGATGAATAAAATGAATCGTGATCTTATTATCAATCAGGTTTAAAAGCCCCTCTTCACTCTCACTCATATGGGGTGGGAAAATATAACCATTGATATCAGGCCAGGTAGGTGCCGCAGTGGCAGCTTTGTGCCCGGCCATAAAAGCACCGTATACTAGCTGTATACCCAGCACTATAATGATACTTGTAGTAATTTTTCTAAGCGATGCACTGATAACCATTTTATCCTTTGGTACCAGCAGCTCCATAGCAAACCAGAACGTATAGCACAATAAACCCAGTGCAAAAACAAAATGTAAGGCCAGCTTTGCTGGTTTCACATAAACAGCATCACCCGTAAGGCCACTGGCTACCATGATCCATCCAATAGCCCCCTGTAAGGCCCCTAACAGGAAAAGAATGATCATTGGCTTCACCATAGAAGGTCTGAAACGGCGCTGAATTAAAAAGATAATAAAAGGAACAGCGAATACAATCCCTATCAGCCGGGCCCAGAAACGATGAAACCATTCCCAGAAGAAAATGAACTTGAAGTCTTTCAGTGTAAAATCAAAATTCAGCAGGTTGAACTGCGGTGTTTGCCTGTATTTTTCAAATTCTGTCAGCCATTGCTGTTCATTCATTGGCGGCAATGTGCCTGCTACTACATTCCATTCTGTAATAGATAAACCCGAACCTGTCAGCCGGGTGATGCCCCCTAATAAGATCTGGACGATAATCATTCCCACACCAACCAGCAGCCAGGCAGCCACTGGTTTGGAAGAACGTTGTAAAAGTTCATTTGTCATTGCGGATGCAAAGTTAGCAGCGGAACTTTGCCTGAAGTAATTTTTGTTGAGCATTATTTAGCAAATTGCAACAGAATGTTACTCCCTTTTTGCCAGGATAAACTAACCGAAGCCGGCTGCGATGAAGCCGGAAGGGGTTGTTATGCCGGACCCGTATTTGCTGCAGCAGTTATTTTACCCAAAGATTTTCATCATCCCTTGCTGAACGACTCCAAACAATTATCTGAAAAACTCAGAGATGAACTGCGTCCCGTTATTGAAAAAGAAGCTATTTCTTTTGCTGTTGCCAGTATTGATAATGAGGAAATAGACCAGATCAATATTCTCAAAGCATCTTTTAAAGCCATGCACCTGGCATTGGATAAATTAAACAGGCGGCCGCAATTACTGCTGATCGATGGTAACAGGTTTACAAAGTATAAAAAGACCCCACATCGGTGCTTCGTAAAAGGTGACGGTCGGTTTGCCTCTATTGCAGCAGCCAGTATATTGGCCAAAACCTACCGGGATGAATGGATGCAACAGCTACATAATGAGTTTCCACAATACGGCTGGAATCAAAACAAGGGTTATGGAACGCTGATTCACCGGAAAGCTATTGAAGAGTATGGTCTTTGTAAATATCACCGAAAAAGCTTTCGCCTTATTCCCTCACAGATTACTTTGTTTTAAATCCGCAATACCAAAAGCACTAATCACAAAGGTTTAATTTGCTTTTGGCGGAAAGATTGTTGTAAATTAGAAAATGCTAAAAAACAGTATTCTCCTTTTAATAGCAACAACACTTTTATTTACCAATGTTAAGTCTCAAAATCCTGAGAAGGATTCATTAACTCATTTACTGACAAAAGCCAGAGAAGATACTAATAAAGTAAACCTTCTCCGTGAAATTGGCATTTCTGTTATTTATCAAAATCCACCGGAAGCGATACCTTACTTTAAACAAGCGATACAGCTTGCAAAAAAATTAAAATTTACTCCGGGCCTTGAAAGAAACTATGCCGCAACATCTACTGCTTTCGCTTTTACTGCACAAATGGATTCTGCATTAGCATATATTGATACCGCTATACATTATGCCAGGGTGGTAGGTGATGTCAGCCGGCTGGCGCTGGTTTACCTTAACAGGGCTGATGCCTATCAAAACCTCCATAACTATGCTGCTGCTTTAAGAAATTGTGATACCGCGTTAAAGTATGCAGAACAATCACAAAATAAAGACCGCCTGGCCAGGATTTATGACATTATGAGTGATGTTTACAGAGCGCAGCAACAATACCCGATAGCGTTGAATTATCTTGATAAAGCACTGGCACTATACCGGCAGATGGGAAATCTTCAAATGTCTGCTCTTGCATTTTTTAACAAAAGCAATATTTACCGTAAAACAAATAAAAAGGATTCCGCCATCCTGCTTCTTAAGGATGCAATCCGGATTGCAGACAGCATAAGAGATATCCAGAATCTTTCAGCCTATAACGGAGAACTTGCAGGTATCTATATTGAGCAAAAGAAGATAACAGAAGCAGTGCCTCTGGCCGCTGTTGCATTAGAATATGCGGAACAAACAGGAAACAGGCTGCAACAAGCAGTGATACATGATCTTTTTTACAATTTATACCTGGCACAAAATGATATTCCAAAAGCAATACAGTCTGGTCTTAAAGCCTATGCTATTGTAAAGGAGGAGAAAGATATTCTCAGGGAGCCCGAAGTTACAGCCAACCTTGCCTATGCCTATTATAAATTGGGCAACACCAAAGAGGCCTATCATTTCCTGAAGATCAGTAAAGACCTTAATGACAGTTTGGTAAAGCAACAGTTCAATGATGAGACAGCAAAACTGCAAACCACTTTCCAGGTGGCACAGAAAGACAAAGAGATCCAATTACTGAATAAAGACAAAGAACTGCAACAGCAAAAACTAACACAGCAACGATTGTTGCTGATTGCTGCTGTAGTACTGGCCTTACTGGCTTTTTCAGGTATATTTCTTTTAATTAACCGTAACCGTTTACGACAACAAATGAAAGAGTTGGAATTACGCAACCGCATTGCCGCCGATCTGCATGATGAAGTGGGAAGCTCCCTAAGCAGTATCCATATGCTGAGCCAGATGGCCACCCAAAAACAGGAAATGGATGAATCACAAAGAAGTATCCTGTCAAAAGTGAGCAGCAACGCAAAGGAAACAATGGAAAAAATGGGGGACATTGTATGGATGATAAAGTCGGGTGAAACTGAAGGGAGCGACCTGAAACAACGAATGGAACGGTTTGCCTATGAAACGGGCAGCAGTAAAAATATTGACATGCTGATACAGCTGGATGAGATAGAAAATGTAAAACTATCCATGGAAAAAAGAAAGAATATTTATCTTATTTTCAAAGAAGCGGTGAACAATGCGGTAAAATATTCCGGGGCAGAGAAAATAGAAATTGCAGCGGCTATTGAAAACAAAGAATTAATGCTCCGGGTAAAAGATAATGGAAAAGGTTTTGAACCTTCAACAACCGGCAGGGGTAACGGGCTCGACAATATGCGAAACAGGGCAAAAGATTTAAATGGCAAGCTCATTATTGACGCTGCCCCCGGCATGGGCACCGCTATTCTTCTTTCAGTGCCCATATAAGTTTCACCCGAATTCGCTATTTACAGCAATCATATTTTAATCAACTTTGTAAAAAATATCTTTTGATCAGCGTAGCAGTTTTTGAAGACAATAAGCACCTGCGGGAGGTTTTTCAGCTCTTGTTGAACAACACACCCGGGTTTACCTGTGCAGGAGCCTATCCTGATTGCAGTAATATCATTGATGATATTACAGTTTCTCCCTGCGATGTGGTGTTGATGGATATTGAAATGCCCGGGATGAACGGAATAGAAGCTACCAAACTGGTAAAAGAGAATTTCCCAGAAGTACACATTCTCATACAAACTGTCTTTTATGAGGATGAATACATTTTCAATGCTATCTGTGCCGGAGCTTCCGGCTATATACTTAAGTCAACCACTCCTGCCGGTTACCTGGAAGCTATTACTGAAGTAAAAGCAGGAGGCTCACCAATGACGCCGGGTATTGCCCGCAAAGTATTGCAGTTATTTAAAACCAACCTGCAGCCTGTTACCCCTGCTAAAGATTACAGCC
>CAZTKV010000193.1:0-4949 GCA_964614285.1 uncultured Chitinophaga sp.
ATTAATATAATACCTGAATCCCTTGTCATAAAAAGCAGGTATAGAATAGCTGTACAACACATCATTCTCATAGGCGTAAATTCTTGAATTATAATCGTCTGTCTCAAAATATTGTAACCGGGTAACTACCGAAACCGGTTTAAGTAAAGGCTTATAAACAAAATCAAAAAAGGTTAAAAAACCTCCTTCACTATTCTCTCCTCTTTTATCAAACCACATGAGCTCCACCCTGTATCTAAGGCTCAAAGCAGTATTAAGTTTATAATTAACCTGTGTTCTCCAACTCTGCCGGGGTATGGAAACCAGGAAGTTGGCACTAGAATTATTATCAGGCTGGTTGGCCTGTTTGGTCTCCGCACGGAATCTAGTGAATAGTTCGGCCTGTTTACTAGGCGTATAAGTTATCTGCGTGAGAAAATCTTTACCACTCCCCGGGGCATCTGCCAGGTATTTCAGCCAGGGAAAAACAAAAATGTCTGCATAAGCATCTATTCTCCATCCGGCAGTGGGGCGAATGCTGACTCCTGTGTAAAACCCGGTTTCATTTGTTGGGTAAGTATTTTCGGTAAATGCATTTCCATTAACCGCCTGGTAAGCTGCACTGATGGTTCGTTGAACAAATGAAATATCTACCCGTGGATCAACACTTACCAGTAAGCCATTGATAAACGCTTTGTTGAAATTTTTATCCGCAGCAGCTTCACCAAAGAGATGCAGGTTCCTATAAGTGTAACTATAATCAATACTAAAATTACTCCAACGATTCCCGCTTATTGCATAAAGATTATATGGCTCATCTCTTTTCCGGACAGGCGACGAAAAACTATAATAAATTCCATTCACACCTATATGCCAACTATTCTTGCGGTAACTGATATTACCTCCTGTTGTATACTGTGTAATATTATTCCTGTCCGCAGCTTCATTATCTGTTCTGTGATATCCCGACGTAAGAAACGAAGAAATGAAATCCTCATTGTTAACAGTGTCAGCTGCAAAATTGGCACTCAGCTTTCTTAAGGAAGCAAAAACAGTTGCCTCAAATTTCCCTTTTCTGATAGTGATACCAGCCCCCCGATGAAAATTAAATTCACCGGCAGAGCTATATGGGCGGAGCAGGGATGACTGACGTTTTATCCCCATTACGTCTACACTTTTCTTAAAAGCAAGACTTTGCCATTGTATCAATCCCTGCCCCATGTTGACAGTGAAATCACCAATAGCCAAAGATTGTATCGCTCCTATCTTCCTCACAAAAAAGTGAAAAGAGTAAAAATCAAACCCATATTTCTGTGCCCCTTTAAAGAATTGTTCACCCGCATCCTTATCTCCCGCCAACCCGAATTGCAATAAATTTCTGTAAGTATACCTGTAACGAAAAAAAATTCTTTGGGGGCTTCCAAGGTATTTGGAGCCTGTTGCTGAAGGATCAAATCCTTTTGCTTTTTCCAGCACCTGTGATAAGCGTAACAATAAACTATGCCCGCCATCGCTAAATCTTTTACCTGCTTCCTCTTTAAGTTTTAACGGTATGGCAATTGTAATAAAAGGCAAAATTTTTTTAATCGTAGTAATATCCCACGCAGGTACTGCCTGTAATTCATAAATATGAATGAACTTACCCAGCAAGTTGCGATAAGAAATAAGATTAGCTATTTGGAGATCTGTTATTATCCGCAACTGTTTTAACTCTTCTGCATCTGCTATATTCAGGTTAAGCGGATTCTTTCTGAAATGTTCCAGGTCTTGCAGATAAGTATCATCCTCTGTTTCGGCCTGGTCAGCATCCGTAAGATTTTCCAGTTGCTGTTCCGTAGTAACAGGTATTTCTTGTGAAAAGCTGAATGTAGCATAGTGAATGGTAAAAAAGAGAAATACTATCGTCAGAATATTGTTCACTCTGCTTTCCTGTCCAGATTAAAAATGAGTAAAAGACCCGGAGTGACTCCTAACTGCGGATGCCAACTGGTAATAATATCTAATCGAAATGACCGGATTGACAATCCTGCACCAATCCAGCCTGATGAGTTGACAGATGATAATCCTGCTCTCACCAATATCTGGGGAATAAGTTTATACTGGAAACCAGCATTCACATTCACTGGCTGGTCCTCTTCTTTTTCAATTTCTGCACTGACTAACAATTTTTCGGATGCTTCATACCCAAATCCGGCGGTATATACAGAAGGCAGTTTCTCTTGTTGATTTTTTCCAAATTTCCCACCTACAGGATTATTAATATGTACCCCTGTATGAAATTTGTCTGTGATATGTATGATAGCACCCAGTTCAACGCTGATAGCTGCGGCACTGCCATACCCTGGAATATTGATCCCGTTGTAATTGAATTGTGCACCGATATCAGTTTTATTTCCCAACTTTCTTCCGTAGGCAACTCCTATCTGTGTCTCATTATAATCACTAAATCCTGAATACTCTGCTTTTAAACCAAAATTGCCGGAAGAGGTCACGATCCCGGCTACAGCCGTATAGTTATTCAATTCCGTAAGCATAAATCTTCTTTCGCCAAATAATCCTGCTCCCGGGTTTTTTAACTGTGCCAACGAAGCCTGGTTAGCTGTAAAGGAAAATATGTCTGTATGATCAAAACTATATGCCCCAAACCCGGTGTAGCCAGCTGTTAGCGGACGTCTCAATGTTTGTGCATCAGACACAGAAAATAAGTGGAAAATAACACCCAGTAAGAGACCAGATCTTAGATTCAAGTGATAAGGTTTTGCTGTAAGTTACATGGATGGGTAATTGTTTCAAAAAAATGAGCGGGATTTTTAACCGCTCAATCATAAGAGCAACACAACACTTACCTTTGCGCCATGCAAATTTTAGATGGTAAGAAAGCAGCCCAGTCTATCAGGGATGAACTGAAGATCGAAGTAGCACAACTAAACGCTGAAGGTAAAAAGATACCCCACCTGGCTGCTATTCTTGTTGGAAATAATGGTGCCAGCGCTACGTATGTGGCTGCCAAAGTAAAGGCTTGTGAAGAAGTAGGATTTAAATCAACACTTATTCATTTTGAAGAAACGACAAGCGAAACAAAACTCCTTGACAAGATCAGGGAATTAAATACTGACCCGGATATTGATGGCGTATTGGTGCAACTTCCTTTACCTAAACATATCTCGGACGAAGAAGTGATCAATACTATCGATCCGGAAAAAGATGTGGACGGTTTTCACCCGGTTAATGTGGGTAATATGGTGCAAGGGCTTCCCACTTTCGTCCCTGCCACCCCTCATGGCATTATGCTGTTGCTGGAACATTTTAAAATTGATACCAAAGGCAAACATGCCGTAGTGGTAGGACGCAGCAATATTGTTGGCAGACCTATGAGTATCTTATTAAGCAGTAATACAAATCCCGGTAACTGCACTGTAACGATCTGTCACTCCCAAACAAAAAACATTAAAGAATTCTGCCTGCAGGCTGATATTATAGTAGCGGCATTAGGTAAACCTGAATTCATCACCGCGGACATGGTGAAAGAAGGGGCTATCGTAATTGATGTGGGTATTACAAGAATGGAAGATGCAGCAAAGAAAAGCGGCTTTAAATTAAAAGGGGATGTTCACTACGAATCAGTAGCACCAAAATGCTCCTGGATAACCCCGGTACCAGGCGGCGTTGGCCCAATGACAATAGCTGCATTGATGAAAAATACTTATCGCTCCTGCATCACCAAAAATTAAACTGCTGATCTGGTTCATTAAATGACTCAACCGAGATGAATGAAGTGTTGAAAAAAACAGTTACGCTACCGGTAATGGAGCATTTCTATACCATCCAGGGAGAAGGATTTCACCAGGGCAAAGCTGCTTATTTCATCAGGCTGGGTGGATGTGATGTTGGTTGTGTATGGTGTGACGTAAAAGACAGCTGGAATGCTGAAAAACATCCCCAATATGAAGTAGGAACCCTGGTAAAGGAGGTTAAAAAAACAGCTGCCAAACTGGTCATCATTACAGGCGGAGAGCCATTGATGCATAATCTTGATGCTTTAACAAAAGAACTAAAAGCCGCCGGTTTACAAACAAATATTGAAACTTCAGGAGCACATCCGTTGAGCGGTACATGGGACTGGATCTGCCTGTCTCCCAAAAAGTTTAAACTCCCGCTGCCGGAAATCATTCCATTAGCCAGTGAATTGAAAATTATTATTTTCAATAAATCTGATTTTGAATGGGCGGAGAAGTATGCAGCATTGGTTTCCACCTCTTGCAAGTTATATCTGCAGCCTGAGTGGGATAAATCAGCAGAGCTGATGCCAATGATCATTGATTATATCAAAGCAAACCCCAAATGGGAGCTGAGTTTGCAGATTCATAAATATATCAATGTGCCGTAACAGTTACTAAATTCACTCAACGTTTTTGCTTCTGTAAAGCATATAATTTCCGGTATTTTAAAAAAGTAAGATGAGCGACCTTCTTTGCAATGACAAAACCATAATACCCATCCAAAAATCCAAGCCTCAATACATAACAACGGATAAAAGCCCATGCAGGATTGATTGTCATCTTAAACCAGTTGGATTTTTTACCGAGTTTAAAATATGATTGTGCCGAGATAGTACTGAAACGTTCGTTTTGCCGGGTATGCTCCTCTATCGTATTATAGGAATAGTGAATGATATCCCCTTTAATCCATTTTCCTTTTTCGTCAGAAATGAATTTTACACCGGAATGAGGATTTACGCCTTTCCATCTTGCTTTTCGCCGGTCAAACAATCGCATTTTTCTGTCTGGAAACCATGTACCGAACCGAATAAACTTACCGCAGTAATTCGAGTAACGGTTCATGATATAGCCAGGATATTTAAAATCCTGCTTTTCTTTAAGGATTGAAGTCTCGAGCTCCTTGGTTAAGGTTTCATCTGCATCAAGACAAAGAACATAATCATATATCGCAAGATCCAGTGCCTTATTGGC
>CAZTKV010000194.1:0-4885 GCA_964614285.1 uncultured Chitinophaga sp.
GCATCACAACCACTGCCTGCTGCCCATTGCCAGCCACCATTATTAGCAGCCAGGTCAAAATCCAGCAATTTTTTTGCAAAATAGGCTTCACCCCATCGCCAGTCAATCAATAAATGCTTTGTCAGGAAAGAAGCGACGATCATCCGCACCCGGTTATGCATAAAACCAGTTACATTCAATTCTCTCATACCCGCATCTACAATAGGATAGCCCGTTTTCCCATCACACCATGCCTTAAATTCTTTTTCATTATTTCGCCACCTGATCTTATCATACTCCGGCTTGAAAGCATGACCGACCACTTTTGGAAAATGCCATAATATCATATGATAAAAATCCCGCCAAATGAGTTCATTCAAAAAAGTTTCATTTAATGCGCCTGCCTCAGCAGCCAGTGTTCTTATACTGATCGTCCCAAAACGAAGATGAACGCTTAACCGGGAGGTTCCCTGGACAGATGGAATATCCCTTTGCTCTTTGTAATTCCGTATAACCTGTCCCTTCCATTCTTTTTCAGGAAATGACAAACCAGTAGATTCAAAGCCCATTTCTTTTAATGCAGGTATTTTACTCTCCGGTTGTTTATAAAAATTTTTGAAATACTTTTTATTGGGATAAGGCTCCAGATGAAAATCAGTTAATACAGCTTTCCATTTTCTTGAATAAGGAGTGAATACTGTGTAAGGTCTGCCATCATCTTTCAACACTTCGTCTTTTTCCAATATTACCTGATCTTTGAATGTACAGAAACCGGTGTTATTTTCTTTTAGCAGCTTTTCAATAGAACTGTCTCTCTCCCTGGCGTAGGGTTCATAGTCGTGATTTGTAAAGATGGTTTTTACATCATATTCTCTCAGCAACTCCTTATAAATGTCAACCGGTTTACCATATCGCACATCCAGTGAAGAACCCAGTTTTACTAATTGCTGTTGTATCTCCTGCAAAGCAAGATGGATAAATTCAACACGACGGTCAGTTCTATCTTCCAGTTCATCCAGGATATTCCGGTCGAAAATAAAAACGGGCAGCACAGGATGATCGCCCCGCAGGGCAAGATATAAACCGGCATTATCATATAAGCGAAGATCTCTTCTGAACCAAAAAATATTGACAACGGGTTTCATGTAAGATGGAAACAAGCCTGTGCTTAAATTGTTTTGACAAACCGGTTATAAATCTCTGTCGTTTGTTGATTGGAGTATGCTTTTTGACGAAATTGTTTTACCCACCTGATGCCGCTGATGGCATTGGTAAGAAATACTTCGTCTGCCATTTCAATGTCTTCAGCAGTAACTGCCTGTTCTTTCACATCATAGCTGGCTTCTTTCAATACGGCAAGTAAATGGCGCCTCATCACACCATTCACACATCCCTCACCCAAACCCGGAGTAGTAATTACGCTGTCTTTGATACAAAAAATATTGGCGATCGTGGAATCAGCAATACGGCCGGCAGCATTCAATACAAAACAATCATTAAGCTTATTCTCTTTTGCAAACCTGGCCGCCATGGCATAAGGAAGATAATTAGCAGATTTTAAGTTGGAAAAAATATCACAGCTTTTACGGGCATCGGGAAAAATGTCTACCACCAACCCATTTTCATTTATCCTTTTTTGCGACTCATTTAATGGCCAGCACTCTACAAGATAAGAGGCCATAGTATCCCCGTCATTCAAACCACCATTGCCCCTGGATACCGATAGCCTTACCCTTGCCAGTGAGGAGCAGTTATTCTTTTCACACAAGTGTATGATCCCTTTGACGAGGTTATCCGTGGTAAACAATCCGGGCAATTCAAACTTCAGCAATTGTAACCCTGAAAACAGCCTTTCAAAATGATAATCTTCAAGCAGGATTTTTCCATTCTTTATTTTGATCGTTTCAAATAACCCATCACCATAGCGGTATCCCCTGTTGGAAGGCAGGAATACCGGTTCATCAGCCTTAACCATTTTTCCATTCAAGCTTACATACATAGCTGCCAAGGTAAAATAAAAAAAGCCATCCCGACGAAATTGCCGGGATGGCCTAATATCGCTTGCCAAATAAAAATCTATGCTTGTTCTACCAGTCCTGCTTTCACTGCATACATTACCAGGCCGGCCATTGATTTGGTACCGGTTTTGGTTTTGAGCTTATCACGGATAGCTTCCACTGTACGGGGGCTCAGGTCCACGATATCAGCAATTTCCTTAGTGCTTTTCTCATCACACATCAGTTTCAGGATAGTGATCTCCTTTTCTGTAAGCTGCACATCCTGCGGCATGGAAGATTCGTTGGTACGTTTAGTACGTAAACCACTCAACAGCGCCTTATTGGTCAGGTCGTTGAAATGAAAATCATTTTCATACACTCCTTTGATGGCTTCATAGATCAATTCTGCACCTGATTCCTTGGTTATATAAGAATTAGCTCCCATCTCCATCATTTTAGAAATAACAGAATGGTCATTAAGGAATGATAACATGATCACCTTAATATCAGGGTAAAGCTTCTTTATTTCAGGTAAAGCTGTCAGGCCATCCATGATCGGCATCTGTATATCTAATAACACTACATCCGGCTGAATATGACGGAGCAGGTTCAGCAGTTGCATTCCATTCTCTGCTTCTGCCACCATTTGTATATCCTTTCTTGCCTGCAGGGCTGTTTTGATACCAGTGCGGAACAGGGCATGATCGTCAGCAATGGCCACTTTGATTACGGAGTTAGTGTCTGGGTTTTTCATGATGTAGTAATTAGTAAAATAATTATTGGATTAAAGTATTTATTCAATGCTGCAAGTTGGAAAATTCCTGCAATATATACCATAGGGAAAGTACTTGATTTAAAATTTGTGGAAACTACCGCTAAGTACCAGCAGAAACGAATGTTTACGACTCACCTGTTGAAAAATTACGACAGCAGCAGTAAATACCGAATGTTGCAAATAGGGCAGTTATGCTCTTGTTAACATATACCTGTGGATATACTTTTGTCTCAGAAAGTTGATTGATACGGATGATCTGTTTTATCTCATCCAATGTCCAGAACCGTCCAGAAAGTTATTTCCAAATCCCTTGAAAAACCGAACCCGATCTTCATCGGGAAACACTTCACCGACAATCAACTTTCTACTTTTGACATGGTCCCGTTTTTATAAATCCAATACCCCTGTCTGCCGACAGGCAGGCTGCTGAAAAAACCAAAACCTGAGCACCGTTAAACCCTGTCCTTATGAAACATAACGCTTATTAATCTTTTTCTTTTCATAACAGTAACATCAAGCCCCGGTCCTCATAACGCCGGGGTTTTTATTTACCATCCTCAACCTTATTTACTGGTTTTTTCCGGCAATGAGATATGCCCTTGGTTCCCCTGCTGTAAATTTTTTCCTGCCGGGGATGCTGTAGACTTCTTTTAATTGCAGTCCGGCTTGCTGCAGCATAGCTTCCATTTCATTGAGTGAGTAGATATAATCAATGCCTTTTTTAGCTTCCTCCGTACCATCCGGGGCAATCATGATACTTTCTACTTCCATCCTGGTAGGCTGAAAATAAAGTTTCAGTTCGGAAAGAAATTTATACTCTCCTATCTTACTCCAGCTGTTTGAAACAGGTTTGCTGAAAACAATCTCGGCAATAGACCAGCTGTTGATCAGCAAATGGCCTCCTGGTTTCAGGTGTGCCGCAATATTAGCAAGCAGTTTTATTGTATCTGCCGCATTAAAAAAGTTCAGGCTGTTGCCCATGCAGATGGCCAGGTCAAACTGGTCATCTATGACGTAACTGATAACATCATGCTGGCTTGCCGTTAATGGCAAACCGTCTTCAGCTGCTGTTGCTTTTATTTCATTAATATAATCGCCCAGGTTATCAACAGCTGTTACCACAATACCTTTTTTGGCCAGGGCAATGGCATGACGGCCATACCCGCACATCAGGTCAAGCACTTTACTGCCCGGTTGCAGGCCAAAATGTGGAACGATGAAATCAACTTCTTTCATAGTCAATTCACCGGGAATAAGGGTCTTCCATATTTCCTTATAATGACCATCAAAAAAAGTATCGTTGATATTGCTCATCGTTGATGTAATAGAAGGGTTCTTACATTAAAAAACCGGGCGGCCCGGCCTAAATCATTCTAACAATTTATTCCGGGTGGCATACATTACCAGCCCGGCAATAGTTTTGGCCCCTACTTTTTGTTTCATGTTTTGCCGGATGGTTTCTATAGTGCGGGGACTCAGGAATACTTCCTTGGAAATTTCTTCTGTAGTTTTATCGTCTGCAATTAGCTTTAATATCCGCAGTTCTTTTTCAGACAGCTTGACCGGGTTGGGATAGAACTGGCGGACGGTTTTTTTATGCTGCAGTTTCAGCAACACCGCTTTATTCACCAGCTCATTAAAATAAAAATCATCGTTCATGCAGGTGAGGATGGCCTGGTATATCTCTTCGGGATCCGTTGTCTTGGTGAGGTAAGCATTGGCACCCATCTCCATCATCTTGGTGATCATTTCCTGGTCATCATACATGGTAAGTACAATGATCTTGATGTTTTCATACTCCTTGCGGATGAGGCTTATGGCATTGATGCCGTCCACATGCGGCATACGGATATCCATTAATATCACATCCGGCTGTTTCAGCTGCAGTTTATGCATCAGGTCTTTGCCGTCTTCTGCTTCCCAGAGTATTTTCAGGTAATCTTTCTCTTTCAGCGCCATGCGGATTCCATCACGGAAGATCTTGTGGTCGTCGGCGATCGCTACTTTTATTTGCTGAGCAGTCATGAGGTATTGGGTTGTTTTTTTCTTACCGGGTATCGGTAGTGAGTAAAACTACGCAAATTTTAGTATTAACCGCATTATGGGGAAATTTCTTTTGGGCATTTCACTTCAG
>CAZTKV010000195.1:0-2259 GCA_964614285.1 uncultured Chitinophaga sp.
CCATCCGTTCCCATACCACCGCCATCCCAAACTGTTATCTTATCTATCTTGATATTTTTAATCGCTTCTGTCTGCAATTTCACCAGTTCAGGAAGTTTATCAGCTATAAGCAACAATACAGCGTCTTTCGGGTTATTGCCGGCAGATTTTACAATACGTTCCAATCCTTCAGCTTGTTTGGTCAGTATTTCATACATACCTCTTGCTTCTGCTTCCAGTTTGGCAAAGATGGCATCTGCTTCACCTTTTGCTTTTTCCCTTAATTGTTCTGCGGAAGCCTGTGCTTCAATGATGAGTTTTTGCTTTTGAATATCAGCCGCCACAACGATGGTGGCATTTTGCGTGGCCCTGTCTCTTTCCGCACGGGCATCTTCTGCTTTTTTCTCTGCTTCATACGCTTCTGCCAATGCTTTCGCTGCCTGCACTTTTTCTGCAGCAATCGCTTTTTTCAATGCTTCAGCTTCTCTTTCTCTCCTTGCCGCATCTGAATTGGCAATTTCGATCTTTGATAAGTTTTCCCCCTGTACAGCCACTGCATTAGCCTCGGCCATTTTTACCCTGGTGTCTCTTTCGGCTTCTGCTTTACCAATGTTTTCATCCCTGTTAGCGCCGGCAATCTGGATCTCCTTCTCTTTTACCGCCATTGCTACATTGATGTCACGATCCCTTTGCGTTTCTGCTACTTTAATATCTCTTTCTTTTTCAGCTGTTGTTTTACCAATATCACCGGTTCGTTCCTGTTCAGCCACCCGGATCTTGGCTTCATTGATCGCTTTTGCAGCCGCTTCTTTACCCAATGCGTCAATATAACCACTTTCATCTTTGATGTCTGTTACGTTTACATTGATCATTTTCAGGCCTATCTTGTTCAGTTCGGCTTCTACATTTCCTGCAATGTTGGCAAGAAATTTATCCCGGTTGTTATTGATCTCTTCAATATCCATCATAGCAACTACCAGGCGCATCTGGCCAAGTATAATATCTTTTGCCAGGTCATGAACAGCAGGACGCTGCATACCCAACAACCGCTCAGCCGCATTCTGCATTACATTCGGCTCGGTTGAGATACCAACAGTAAATCTTGACGGCACATCTACCCGGATATTTTGTTTACTCAACGCACTGGTAAGATTTACCTCAATTGAAATGGGAGTAAGATCTAAGAAGGAATAGTCCTGTATAATGGGCCATATAAATGCAGCGCCACCATGTATACACTTTGCTGTTTGTGATCCCTCAGCTCCTTTACCAACTTTACCATACACCACTAATATCCTGTCGGAAGGACAACGTTTGTAGCGCCTGAACATGGAATAGACCAGGATAAAGAAGAACAGGACCGCTGCGGCCACGACCAGTAATAAATTCTCAGCCATAAATTTCAAAAATTAATATGATTAGGAAAGATTTGATGTAACCAGGAGAACACTATCATTGACTATACCAACCACTTTTACCAGTTTACCGGTTGGTATTTTCTCGGTATCATCAGTGATAGCCTGCAGTTCATGTAAAGAACCCTGCACTTTAATATGGATTTTGCCGAACCCTCCCCGGGAGGCCGGGATGAACAAATAAGTTTCGGCAACAAGACCTATTGCATTTTTCATTTGCAGTGTGCCACTTTGTTTTAACCGGCTCATACTGCGAAAGAGAAAAGCCATCATTACTACCATTATTGAACCGGCCAGCAGGGCAATGCCAATCGTTAGTCCTTTACTCATTCCTCCTTTGATGCAGGCAATACCCGTCCACCCAAAAACAGTAAAGAAAGCTATGAGGTTTTTAATAGTGAAAAACTGGTAACCAATACCGTCATCATGACCGATATAATCATCAGCATCACCTGCTGCCAGGTCTCCATCACCACCGGCAAAGGCCATGATAAGCTGTATTACAAACAACAAGGAAAACAGCAGTGCAAACACCCAGAAGATTTTCTCAAACATTACCAGCGATTGCCACCAGGAAGAGATGTCTAAAAGGTTCATGTTTTATGATTAAGATTTGAATACCGAATATAAGCATTCCGGGAAATCTGCCTGCCAGGGTTGATATTAATATTAAAAAAATGTGTGAAGGAGAACAGATATAAAATGCACATGGATTAACTTGCTGTATGAAGAAATTCTTATTGCTTATATTCTTTGCAGTTTCGCTGGCCGCTGAGGCACAGGTAAAGCCCTTTCGTTTTGCGTTTATTTCTGATACACATATTGGTTCTCCTAACGGATCGGCAGAGGAAGACCTGCGAAGAAC
>CAZTKV010000195.1:2359-4815 GCA_964614285.1 uncultured Chitinophaga sp.
TCTTCCTGAATCATTACCCAATTGATAACGGACTGGACAACTGGTATGAAATAACTGACCGTCTCCGTCAATATAATACATGGGCCATTCTTTGCGGGCACGGTCATGCCAATAAGGCCATGAATTTTGAAGATATCCCGGGTGTGATGGGCAGGTCAAATCTCAGGGCTAAGGATACAGAAGGGGGATACAATCTTGTTGATGTAGGAAATGATTCGATCCTGTTCACAGTCAGAAGGCCTGTCGCAGGTACCGAAAAAAAATGGACGGGTGTGAAAGTGGAAACAAGAAATTATGCAAAGGATAAAGAGTTTAAAAGACCCGATTATTCTATCAATTCTACTTATAGCCAGGTAAAGAGAGTGTGGGAGCTTTCTTCTGATGCTAATATTATCTCTACACCTGCTGTTGCAACTGATAAAGTTTTTGTGGGGAATCAAAATGGGATAATGACCTGTTTTTCGTTGAAGGATGGTAAACCGGCCTGGAAGTATAAAACTAATGGTGCAATTTTTTCCTCACCGGCGATTGTTGGTGATGCGATAGTATTTGGTTCAGGTGACGGAGTTGTGTATTGTCTTGATCAGAAGAAAGGAAAACTGCGCTGGAAATATCAAACCGGCGCCTCGGTACTGGGTTCTCCGCTGGTAAATGGCGATACTGTTTTTATAGGCGGTAGTGATCATTCTTTTATTGCACTCAATGGCACCAATGGAAATTTGCTTTGGAAGTACACAGGGTTGAATGGCCCGGTAGTAAGTACTCCGTTGCTATATAACAATAAAATAATCTTTGGTGCCTGGGATAGAAATCTTTATGCATTGCATAGTAAAGATGGTGCCATGGCCTGGAAATGGAACAACGGGTCATCTATCCGGAATTTCTCTCCGGCAGCTTGTATACCGGTAGCAGCGAATGGTATCGTGTATGTAGTAGCTCCAGACCGTTATATATCTGCCATCTCTGCATCGGAAGGAAAAACATTGTGGCGTAATAACGATGCAACCGTACGGGAGTCAATCGGTATATCAGCAGATGGAAAATGGATATATGGAAAAACCATGCAGGACACTATTGTTGCCTATGCCGCCAGTAATGAAAAGCAATGGGCTGCCTGGAAACTGCATACGGGATTTGGGTATGAGCATGTGCCTTCTATG
The DNA here is from genome assembly GCA_964614285.1 of uncultured Chitinophaga sp. GTDB lineage: Bacteria > Bacteroidota > Bacteroidia > Chitinophagales > Chitinophagaceae > JJ008. Next base: position 3,520 of record CAZTKV010000195.1, read on the forward strand.
CTTATCGAAAAAGACGGCCTGGTTTTCTTTGGGACAAAAAGTGGTGTTGTTTATTGTATTGATCCGGCTGAAAGAAGAATACAGTGGGCACACAAGATCGACAACTCTATGGTGAATACAGTAAAAGTGATCGATAAAAACACTCTTATTGCTTCTACAATGGATGGGAAACTGGTACTGTTAGAAAATGTGGCTGTTAAGAATTAAGAAGCCAGTTTTCTTTTTTTCTTTACCGCTTGGTTAGAAAATATTTTCCCCACCCAACCGAAGGTGCCTGCTATAAAAGCAGTACCACCCACCCACAACATAGGAACTGAGTGCATGCCATCAAGAAGTTTTAATGTAAAGCTGAATAGTATAAATGAAGTGCCTGTAACAAAAAATAGGGTAAGCCAGGAAAACTCTTTCTCTTCCATAGTATTGAATTAGTCGCTGTAAGGTAACGGTGGAATTTTCTTAAAAGCATGAGGCACAATTCCTTTTTTTGCCTTTTAAGTTGTTACACTTATGGTGACATAGGATAAAATTTTAGTTAACAATAACCCTGCCATGCGAATTGACATAACTAAAAAAGCCACCAGTAAGGCAGCTTTTACGTATTTGTGCAGGAGGATTATTACCTACAATAGCATGGTGATAGGATTCTCCAGGTATTTTTTGAATGTTTGAAGGAATGCAGCTCCGCTGGCGCCATCCACGCTGCGGTGATCGCAACTGAGAGTAATTTTCATCACATTACTAATTCCAAAACCTTCTCCTTTTCTTACCACTACCTCTTTGATCCGGCCTACCGCCATAATGCAACTGTCAGGTGGATTTATTATAGCTGTGAATTCATCAATATCCATCATTCCCAGGTTAGATATGGTGAATGTATTACCGGTGAATTCGTTGGGCTGTAGTTTCTTGTTCTTGGCTTTACCGGCAAGTTCTTTACTTTCAGCCGCTATTTGTGGTAAAGTTTTCTGATCGGCAAATCGAACCACCGGAACGATCAGCCCGTCTTCAATGGCTACGGCAATACCAATATGAATATGACTATAACGCCGGATATTATCTCCCATCCATGAAGCATTGATGGCCGGATGCTGGCGAAGGGCCAGTGCAACTGCTTTTACCACCATATCATTGAAGCTGATCTTGGCGGGACTTATTTCATTCAGCTGCGCTCTTGCCGTCATGGCATTATCCATATTGATCTCCATCGTAAGATAGAAATGCGGGGCACTGAATTTACTTTCTCCCAGGCGCTTGGCAATTACATTGCGCATCTGCGAATTAGGAATATCTGTATAG
>CAZTKV010000196.1:0-1172 GCA_964614285.1 uncultured Chitinophaga sp.
GCAGCATATTTCTTCCTGTTACTTTGTTGATATAAGCTCCCAGGTTTTTGTCAGGCGCAAAGATGATTGGCTGATCTTTTGGAAAACTTTCCACTATGACCCTCGCATTGCTGCTGGTTACAATCACATCACTCAAGGCTTTAATTCCGGCGCTGCAGTTGATATAACTAACCACCACATGATCGGGGTGTTGTTCTTTGAATTTTTTAAATAGGGGAGGAGGGCAACTATCACTAAGCGAACAGCCTGCTTTCAGGTCAGGTATAACAACTTTTTTTTCAGGGTTTAAGATTTTTGCTGTTTCCGCCATAAAATGCACTCCTGCAAAAACGATCATATCTGCAGTGGTTTTTTCTGCCTGTTGTGCTAACCCAAGACTATCGCCGATATAGTCTGCCACATCCTGGATATCCGGCTCCTGGTAGTAGTGTGCCAGTAAAACAGCCCTTTTTTCCCTCTTTAGTTTCTCTATCTCTGCAAAAAGATCAAGCGTTGGATCCAGTTCAATATCCAGGAAACCTGCTTTTTCAACGTCTTGTATGGCTGTATCCAGTACTTGAATCATCATATCTTTTCTTTTTTCGTACGATAGAGCAATATTCCAACAAGTCACACAACTTTTCAAAACAAATTTTCCAAACCCCTGTATTAATACAATAATAGTATTAATATATTTTTATAAAAAAGAGTATATTATTATTACAGCTGTGGATTAGTGGAAAACTATTTATTCTAAAAAAGACAAAGTTACAAATCAACAGATATTAACATAATTAACAGAGAAATTCACATAATGTTTACCCGTTTTACTGGGCTCTTGCTGCTTTATACACATCAATGTGAAGTAAAGTATGATGATAACTTTTTTACATATTGTTGCAACAGGTATGTGAACAGAACTTGAATAACTACCGAAATATGTACACCCGAATTACAATTCTTATATAATTCACATTTTGATTTCCAATCATACTGTTTCATATCCACGTTTCACACCGGATTATTCACAGTAAAGTGAATCTCTGCACACGATGTTGGGGAGAAAAAACCACAGCTTAACAGGATTTTGAAAAGAATAATTTACAAATAAACCAGGTGTATTGATATAAATCAGGTGTTTTACTAAATATATGAGCGGATAATCCTTTATTAGTTAATGACCTAATTTTACA
>CAZTKV010000196.1:1272-4805 GCA_964614285.1 uncultured Chitinophaga sp.
GTAAATGAAGGAGACTTTACCATGGTATTTGGTTTCCCGGGAAGAACAAACCAGTATCTGCATTCAGCGGCAGTACAGCAAATAGTGGAAGTGAACGATCCTGCAAAAATCGCCATTCGGGATAAAGCATTGGCCGTGATCGATGGATTTATGAGAAAAAATGAGCAAATAAAAATACAATATGCAGCCAAGTATGCCAGCATCAGTAATTCGTGGAAGAAATGGCAGGGTGAAGTGCTGGGCTTAACCAGCACCAATGCGGTTGGTAAGAAGAAAACATATGAAACAGCATTTCAGAAAAGGGTAAATACCAACCCGGCACTGAAAGAAAAATACGGCAACTTACTGACTGGCCTGGAAGCTGCTTATGCTGAACTAAAACCATTTGGTTATGCCAGGGATTATTATTTAGAAACTACAAGCAGGGTGGAGCTATTTACTATTGCCGGCTGGATGAGTTCATTGCGCATGGCCCATGAAAGAGACGGACAAAAAGGATATGAGCAAAGAATGAAGCAGTTAAAAACGCAACTTTCCGGGCTGTATGATGAATACAATGCCGAAGTGGACCAGAAGCTGTTTGAGACCCTGCTGACTATGTATATAAAAGACCAGGATGAAAAATACCAATCGCCGGTACTTCGCAAATGGCTAGCCGAAAACAATAATGACATGGCAAAACTGGCAGCATCTGTTTATAGCGAAACAATACTGGATGAAAAAGAAAAACTGATGGCCCTGCTGGAAAAACCGATGACAGAGGTACTAGACTTTATTAAGAATGAAAAACTGGTTGGGTTGGTAATAGACATTGTGAACACCTATAGTAATAAAGTAACCAAAAACCTGAACGAGATACAGGCGCGGATCAATAAGCTTAACCGGACTTATATGCAGGCACAAATGGAGGTGATGAAGGAAAAAAAATTCTACCCCGACGCCAACAGCACCCTGCGGGTAACGTATGGTAATGTAAAAGGATACAACCCCAGAGATGCGGTGAAGTATGATTTTTATACCTATCTCGACGGAGTGATGGATAAGTACAAGCCGGGTGATTACGAGTTTGATGTACCGGAAAAACTGAGAGATTTATATAAAAACAAGGATTTTGGCCAATATGGCAATAAAGGCAAGATGCCCGTCTGTTTTATTGCTATGAATCATACCACCGGCGGAAATTCAGGCAGCCCTGCGCTGGATGCATATGGTAATCTTGTTGGCCTGAACTTTGACCGGGTGTGGGAAGGAACCATGAGTGATATCAACTACGACCCGTCTATCTGCCGGAATATCATGGTCGACATCCGCTATGTGCTTTTTATTGTAGATAAATATGCCGGAGCGGGCCACCTGGTAAAGGAAATGAAACTGGTTCACCCCAAAAAGAAGTAAAATCCCCTGAAACCGCTGGTTGAAGCCGGTTTCATAAACTTTAAAATGCCTCCAAAGGGGGCATTTTTTATCGATTTTCCACAGTTTTTCCCCTATTTTTGCCATCCTTAAAAAAATCAGTAATAATATATTATGTCTATTATTCAGGATATCCGAGATAAGTATGCAAAGCTTACTGTTGTGCTGATCGCTTTGGCCCTGGTGGGATTTATTTTAACCGACTATTTTGCCGGTCAGTCAAGAGCTGGCGGTGGCAATGTTTCGAACACGGTGGGTGTGGTAAACGGAAAGAAAATTCTTTTTGAAGAATTTAATAGCAGGGTTAACCAGGTAGAGGAACAAATGAAAGCCCAGGGATATCCCCAAAATGCAGCGCTTACACAACAAGCCATTGAGCAAACATGGAACCAGGAGATAAGCAGGTTGTTACTTGCCGGAGAATTTGAAAAACTGGGTATTGAGGTTGGAAAAAAGGAGCTGGGTGATATTTTATATGGTGCAAATGCGCCACAGGACATAAAGCAACAATTTACAGATCAGCAAACAGGACAATTCAACCCGGTGCTGGCCAAGCAGAACATTGACCAGATGCTGAAAAAAGGAACGCCGGAACAAAAAGCAAACATCAGCAGCTATATCAATCAACTGGCTGATCTGAGAATGGCTGAAAAATTTAATTCTCTCCTTGCAAATAGCATAAACTTTCCCCGCTGGATGGTAGAAAAACAAAATGCGGATAACAGCCAGGCAGCAAAGATCTCTCTGGTAAGGGAAGTGTACAGCAGCATTCCTGACAGTACAGTAAAAGTGGACGATAGTGAAATAGCATCTTATATAAATAAAAATAAGAGCCAGTTCAAACAACAGGAAAGCCGCAATATCAGCTATGTAACTTTCAGCGCTGTACCATCTGCAAAAGACAGTGCCGAAGTAAAAGACAGGCTTGCAGCGCAGAAAGAAGCTTTTAAGACAACAGAAAACCTGGAACAATATCTTGCCGGCGAAGGAGCCAATTATTATTCAGGTTATATCAGCGGAAAGACAATACAAATTGCATTAAAAGATTCCATTTTCAAGACACCTGTAGGAGAAGTATATGGACCATACCTTGACGGAGGAAGTTATTCTTTGGCCAGGGTGTTGGGAGTAAGACAAATGCCGGATACCGTTAAAGTAAGACATATACTTATTGGTATGCAAACCAGAGATTCTGCTGCGGCATATAACCTGGCCGACAGTCTTAAAAATGCAATCGCCAAAGGGTCAAGCTTCGATTCCTTAGCAGCTAAATTTTCAGAAGATCCAGGAAGCAAAGACAAGGGAGGTGTGTACGAAAGCGTTCCGTCCGGACAAATGGTGCCACCATTTAACGATTTTATTTTTCTAAACCCTGTTGGTACAAAGGGTTTAGTGAAAACAGATTTTGGTGTTCATTACATAGAAATTTTATCTCAAAAAGGAAACGGGGCCGCTTACAAAATTGCATATCTGCCGAAAGAAATAATCGCCAGCCAGGAAACAGATAATGCCGCACTGAATGATGCTAATGCTTTTGCCGGTGACAGCCGTGACCAAAAGTCGTTTGATGCCAATTTTGAAAAAACATTAAAACCAAAAGGCATTCAGAAGGGCGTAGCAACAGATATTACTCCTGCTGCTTCTGAGATCCGCGGACTGGGTCTTTCTAGGTCTTTTGTAAGAAGTATTTATGAAGCGGAGAAAGGTGAAGTGCTGAAGCCGGAACGTATTGAGAACAATTATGTGGTAGCAGTAGTAACAGATATTTTTGAAGAAGGAACAATGGATGCTTCAAGAGCCCGGGTATATGTAGAGCCGGTATTGCGCAACAAGAAGAAAGCAGAAATACTGAAAAAGAAAATCGGAAAAGTAACCACACTGGAAGCAGCCGCGGCTGTGCTGGGTGGAAAAACAATTGAAACAGCAGACAGCATCCGCATCAACTCTTCACTAAGTTCTTCACTGGGCTATGAACCAAGAGTTACAGGAGCTGCTTTTAATCCTGCTAATAAAGGCAAAGTGGTTCCCGAAGTACTCGAAGGACAAAACGGGGTATATGTAGTAAGGGTAGACAATGTATTTACCACACCGGTTACCGAGGGAGATGTAAACAGCCAGCG
>CAZTKV010000197.1:0-4804 GCA_964614285.1 uncultured Chitinophaga sp.
GGAGGAGAGGTGAAAAAGACCCTTTTTTCCTCCTTTATCTTACTAATCCAATTGGCCGGGTATTTTGCTGTAAAGGCAATGCCTGTATCAGAAAAAGTTTTCCAGTTTTGGGCGATAGTTGCGACTGGTAACAACAGGAGCAGGATCAAAAAATTACTTCTTGGCATTTGAAATAAAATGGTTGAATAACGAAAATAGGCTATTTTGAAAGACCGGATTATAGATAAAATACCCTCGGGAGGGGATTGTTCCGATACTTAAACTTCCTTTCTTTACATAAAATTCTAACAAATGAAACTATTTTTCGTTGCCGCTGTGACGACAATACTATCACTTCAGACCCTGGCACAATCTGCCGGTAAAGCCCGGGAACTTAAGAAAACAATTACTTTAAAAATGGCCAGAACCGCTGATGATGATATGCCGGGTACAAGAGGTGCTTCCGTAGTTTGGCATCCTGTTCAAAAGAAATATTATGCTGCAATGGCTGGAAATGTCGGCTATCCATTGTCTGTGTTTGATGCAAGTGGTAAAAGAATTTCAAATGATGAACACAGTACCGGGGAAGATGTAAGAGGGTTATGGTACAACCCGTTGGCAAAGACTATTGAAGGCAATGCCTATGGATCTTTTGGATGGTTTACTTACAAATTAGGTAAAAATGGGATGGTAGAAGAAGTAAAAACCTTATTTGAGGGCTTAAATCAGCCATCTGAGCAGTGTGTGGGAGCTTATAATGCTGCAACAAAACAGATGTTGTTTTTATATGGAAGCATGGTATATACTTATAGGCGTGACAGCGCTATTGAAAGCAATAATGTAATTATACATTGGGGCAGAACAAAAGCAGACGGAGTTAGTGAAGATGAGGATGAAACAGCAGAACCGGAAAATCATAACAGGACCACCATAGTATATACCGGGATGCCTGGTGCCGAATTAGGTTTTTTGAATTTTATGGATATGCAAATTGAATTATACAATATCAAAGATGGATTTTTGACCCGTACCCTAAAATTACCGGCTGATGCAATTGCTGAGGCTACTTTTAATTTCTCGTATACTAATGGAACGTTTTGGTTGTTTGATATGACCAACCGTGAATGGACAGGGTATAAGTGAGATTTGTAAAGACTAGTGTTAAACCCCCGGATTTATTCCGGGGTTTTTTATTAATGGCAGAATTTCTCTTTTTATTTTCCTTAGTTTAGATGATTGTATCATTAGCCATATTAAATTAATAACTATGCGTCTTATCATAAGTATTATACTGTTTAGCCTTGTTCCGGGGTTTACCAGTGCTCAAAAGATTAACGAGGATTCTTTATATATGCGGGAGCATTATGAAAAGTTAGAATACCGTATTCCTATGCGGGATGGGGCAAAACTTTTCACTGTTGTGTATATGCCGAAAGATAAGTCAAGGACATACCCGATACTAATGAACAGAACCTGTTACAATGCTTCAGGATATGGTGATTTTAAAACCCATGGGCATCCTTCCAAATACCTTGTACAGGATGGGTACATACTCGTTTTTCAGGATGTGAGAGGCAGGTATATGAGTGATGGGTTGTTTAATAATATGACACCCAATATTCCCGGCAATGACACAAAGAACAAGAAAGATATTGATGAGAGCTCAGATACTTGGGATACAATAGATTGGATGGTAAAGAACCTGAAAGGTAATAATGGAAAAGTTGGAATATATGGCATTTCTTACCCTGGATTTTATTCGGCAGCATCGTTGCCTGATGCACACCCTGCACTAAAAGCCTGTTCACCCCAGGCGCCGGTCTCTGACTTCTTCTTTGATGATTTTCATCATATGGGAGCATACCTGCAAAGCTACACGGCGGCCTTTGCCGTATTTGGCTACCAGAAAAAGGATACAACCAGGAACGATTGGTTTATACCAGAGATTATGCGGTTTTATGGACAGTCCCCAAAAGATGGGTATGATTTTCATTTAAAACAGGGGACACTTAAAAATATTACGGAGAAGTATCATCATGATAATTTCTTCTGGCAACAGATCATTAACCATCCTAATTATGATACTTTCTGGCAAAAAAGAAATTTATTACCACATCTGAATAATATAAAGCCTGCCGTACTTACCGTTGGTGGGTGGTTTGATGCAGAAGATCTCTATGGTCCGTTAAATATTTATAAAACGATTGAAAAGACTACTCCCGGCGCCAGAAATAGTATTGTGATGGGCCCTTGGGGACATGGAGACTGGGCTAATGAAAAAGGAAAAAGTACACATAACCATATTTATTTTGGCGACAGCATCTCAACTTTTTTTCAAAAGGAGATAGAGAGGACCTTCTTTGCATATCACTTAAAAAATGAAGGGGATTTGAACTTACCTGAAGCATATATGTTCAATACCGGGAAGAAACAATGGGAAAAATTTGATGTGTGGCCGCCTAAGGATATTCCACCTTTAAAATTATACTTTGGCGAGAATGGAAAACTATCTGTAAATAAACCTTTGGATGAAAAAATGAGCTATGAATATATAAGCGACCCGGCGAAACCTGTTCCTTATACTTCACAGACGGAAGGATTAACATTTACACCAAGGAATTTTATGAGCGATGACCAACGGGATGCTTCAAAGAGGCCGGATGTATTGACTTTTGAAACTGAAGTACTGGCTGATGAAGTGACAGTGGCGGGAGAAATTCTTGCCAGGTTAAAAGTCGCCATGTCAGGTACTGATGCAGATTTTATTGTGAAACTGATTGACGTTTACCCGGATGATCATCCAAACTATGATCATAATCCCAGGAATATAGTAATGGGAGGCTATCAGCAATTGGTTCGCAGTGAAACATTCAGGGGAAGATTCCGAAATAGCTTTGAAAAGCCGGAGCCCTTTATCCCCGGCCAGGTAACTGATGTGAATGTTCCCTTGCAGGATGTGCTTCATACTTTTAAAAAAGGGCATAAAATAATGATCCAGATACATAGTACCTGGTTCCCGTATATTGATCGTAACCCACAGCAGTACGTCGAGAATATTTTTAAAGCCGAGGAGAAGGATTTTATAAAATCAACCATAAAAATATATGGGAGTTCGGTAATAGGAGTGGGGGGTGAACAACAGGTGAAAAAGGGCTTTTAAACAAATTTGGGTTATGCCAACTGTTGAAGGTCTTATCGAAAAATTTAAGATGACGCCTCACCCGGAAGGAGGGTATTATGCAAGGACTTATCAGTCTGAAGGCAATATTTCACTCGAATGTCTTGGCGGAGGGTTCACTGGCAATCGACCTTTTTCAACCGCTATTTATTTTTTACTGGAGAAAGGAAATTTTTCTGCTTTTCACCGTATAAAAAGCGATGAGTGCTGGCATTTTTATGCCGGCGAAACATTATTGATCCATGTTATCGATCCTGCCGGGGAATTGGTGACGGTAAAACTTGGAAACAAAATTGAGAAAGGAGAGATATTCCAGTATGTTGTTCCGGCAGGTTATTGGTTTGCAAGTGAACCTGCGCCTCAAACTTTTTTTTCATTTGCAGGATGTACTGTTGCCCCGGGTTTTGACTTTGAAGATTTTGAATTGGCTCATTCTGCCGGTTTAGTAAAGCAGTATCCCCAACACAAGCTGCTTATTGAAAGACTTTGCCGGCAATAACTAACTGATCAGTTACCTAATCAGGTTTTTTAAAACTTAATAGCGGCAGCTTCAAAGTATTGGCCATATCCTCCGTTTTACTGCCAATAAAGAGTTTGTTCCACATACTTCTTTCCCGGGTGAACATTACAAGCCACTGCGGATTATTAATCTCCATGAAATGCCGTATCTGTTTCAGTAATGGCACTTCCACATCTGCGGCTTGTTTGACCAGCCTGATATCAAGGTAACCTGTCCTTTTAATTATTTGGGCCACTTCTTCTTCGGTTTTTTTAATTTCATCAGGACCATAATCGAAATGCAATAAATCTATTCCGGCATGTACACTCCTGGCAAATGGAATAAGCCTGTTTAATTCTGCTTCCGGGTTTTCTAGGTCGGAAGCGTAAAGAATAGTTCTTACAGTATTATACCCGAAATGCTGGGGTATTGCTAAAACGGGGATTTCTGATCTGGCGATCATATTTGAAGTGTTAGAACCAAAAAAGAATTTTTTGATTCCTGAAGCACCATGAGTTCCCATAACGATAAGGTCTGCATCGAGTTCTTTGGCCACTGAAATTATTTTTTCGACTATCAACGGATTATATTCCGCTTTGGCTTTTATCTTTTCGGAAGGGAATGAGATTTTAAGGTTTAAAAGTGCTTTGTATATTTCCTCTTTTAATGCCCTTGTTTTTTCGTCTTCATCTTTCTTTATGAGCTTTTCCATTTCCTGTTCATTGGTGGCAGTTGCCAGCTTGTATGGAGACTCATGCAATACATGGTATAGGTATAAATTTGATTCAACAACTTTAGCGAGTTGCATGGCATATTCCAGTGCTTTTCTGGCATTTTCTGAAAAATCGAAAGGAATAAGTATTGTTTTCATTTTGTATTAGTAATTTATTACAAAATAAATTTTATTGAACCGGTATAGCGAGTACAGGAACCTTTGCATGATAACTCATCTTCCTGGTAATACTCCGGTTAAAAATGCTGCTAATAAGGCTTCTCTTATGAGTTGTCATAGCCAGCAGGTCAATATTATTTTTATCTATGTATTCTGTAATGCTTTCTTCAAAGTAGCGGCCGGAAAGGTGTTTTGCAGTAATAGTAATACCCTCATATTCCTTTTTTAATTTTTCTTCCATGAATTCAATTTCTTT
>CAZTKV010000198.1:0-4802 GCA_964614285.1 uncultured Chitinophaga sp.
AAATGCCCTGCAGGCAGACTGGACAAATAAAGAACAGTTCAGTGAGCGGCTCAAATATGTAGATAAAGATAAACCTGTATATATCTATTGCCTGGTGGGCAGCCGCAGCGCCTATGCTGCCGACTGGATGCGAAGCAATGGATTTAAAAATGTAATAGAACTAAACGGGGGCATCAATGCATGGAAAAGATCCGGTAAACCCGTAGAAGGTAACAATAATGAAAAGCAAATGACCACTGAGGAGTACCTGGCCAGTATTCCCGTGGATAAAACAGTACTGGTTGACTTTGGTGCATCCTGGTGCCCGCCCTGTGTAAAAATGGAGCCTGTATTAACGGAGCTAAAGGCAGATAAATCACTGGATTTTTATTTCCTGAAAATAGATGCGGGAATACACAGCAACCTGATGAATTCAATGAATATTGAACCCATACCGGTTTTCATCATTTATAAGAACGGAAAAGAAACCTGGCGTAAACAGGGAATAGTAAGCAAAGAAGAATTGATTGCCCGGTTGAAATAAATTTTCTAAAAAATGAAAAGAAAAAAATTCCTGCAGACCTCAGCTGCTGTGATAGGTAGCACTCTCCTTCCTTCCTTTTCAACAGCCGCTGAAGATAAAAGAACTTTTATCCGCTTTGCGCATTTATCTGATATACATGTAAAACCCGGCATTATTCCCGAATCAGGAATGGCCAAAGCGTTGCATCATGTTCAGCAGGATAAAAAAGAAATCGATTTTATCATCAATGGTGGTGATGCCATCATGGATGCACTTGGCGCTGACAAGCAAAATACAGAGATACAGTGGAATTTATTTAAAGGCATTTTGCAAAAAGAAAACAGTTTGCCTGTTTATCATTGCATAGGCAATCATGATGTATGGGGATGGTTTATTAAAGAAAACAAGCCAGATGCTGACAGGCTGTATGGAAAAGTGTGGGCGGTAGAAACACTGGCTATGAAGAACAGGTTTTACAGTTTTACAAAAGACAACTGGCATTTTATCGTGCTTGACAGTACACAATTAAACCCTGCGGGCGGATATATCGCAAAAATTGATGAGGCCCAGTTGGAATGGCTGCAACAGGACTTAGCTTCAGTGCCGGCAGGTAAATTCATTTGCATTGTTTCGCATATTCCAATATTATCCATTTGTGCCGGTTTGTTTTTTGATAAAACAGAATCCAACGGTGATCTTAAAATCCAGCGGAACCTGATGCATACTGATTTTATGTCACTTAAAAAGATATTTATGAAATACCCTGCTGTTAAGGTTTGTATCAGCGGGCATATTCATCTGCAGGACGAAATTGATTACCTCGGCATTAAATACTATTGCAACGGTGCTGTGTCAGGGAATTGGTGGAAAGGTTCATTTCAGGAGTTTGCACCTGCTTATGCCATTATAGATTTGTATAATGATGGTACCTCAAAAAGAAGAATGGTTAATTATAATCCGGTTAATAATGCGTAATTTTTTTTCAATAGTATATATTTTTTTCATCAGTGGATGGGTGGCAGCTCAATCGCCACAGGTGGAAGTGCTTACCAGCGGAACAAAAACAAGTATCCGCGGATTGAGTGTGGTCAGTGATAATGTGATATGGGTAAGCGGCAGTAATGGAACCATTGGAAAATCAACCGATGGAGGTCAGCATTGGAAATGGATGGTGGTAAATGGCTTTGAGAAAAACGATTTCAGGGATATTGAGGCTTTTGATGCCAACACGGCAATCATTATGAGTGTAGATGCTCCTGCATATATCCTTAAAACCACTAATGGTGGCGAATCCTGGAAGATTGTTTACGAGAATAAGACAAAGGGGATGTTCCTGGATGCTATGGAATTCTGGAATAACCAGGCAGGAATTGTAATAGGCGATCCTATAGATGGGAAATTCTTTATCGCAAGAACTTTTGATGGCGGCATCAGCTGGCAGGAAATTCCTTTTGACAAGAGACCACTTGCGGATAGTGGTGAAGCTTGTTTTGCTGCCAGTGGCACTAATGTGCGGGTGCTCGACAGAGATGAAGCTGTATTTGTAAGTGGTGGATTACGATCAAGATTATTTTCTAAGAGGCCACCTCTGACATTGCCCATTATACAGGGTAAAGAAACAACCGGGGCTAATTCGGTAGCTATCTGGGACACTTACAAGCTAAGAGGTGGAAAGATCATGACGGTTGTCGGTGGTGATTTTAATGCCGATACGTCTGCAAAGAACAATTGTTATTATACAAGGAACAGGGGAAAACTTTGGCATGCTCCTGTCACAGCACCCCACGGCTACAGGAGTTGTGTTGAATACCTGTCTCGCAAAAGAATTTTCACTTGTGGTATCAATGGTGTTGATTATTCAAACGATGGAGGGAAGAACTGGAACTGGATCAGTAAAGAAGGTTTTCATGTGTGCCGCAAAGCCAAAGAAGGAAAAGAAGTTTTCCTTGCAGGTTCCAATGGCAAAATAGGCAGGGTTGTATGGAAATAACCCGTTGAATAAAACAATCTTCATGTTTAAAAAATTCTTTGAACAACTCCGCTGGAAAACACTGGCCCGGCAGCTTCGCCGGCCAAAGGGAACGCTGGGACATAAAGTAGCATCCAAAATGAATGAAGCTAATGAGTTTCTATATTATTTCACCCTGGACCAGATGGAGATACAGAACGGCCAGTCAATACTTGAAATTGGATTCGGCAACGGGAAGTTTTTTGATAAATTATTCAACAGGGCTCAGCAATTGCAAATAACAGGGATTGATTTTTCCGATCTGATGGTGAAGGCAGCCATTAAAAATAATGAAAGCAGTATAGCTGCAGGAAAACTATCTATCGTAAAAGGGCAAAGTGACCAGCTGCCTTTTGCTGATAACAGTTTTGATATTGTTTTCTGCATTAATGTAGCTTACTTCTGGGATGAACCGGGCAAGCACCTGCAGGAAATATGCCGGGTGTTGAAACCAGGAGGAAAGCTCTATACTACTATCCGTACCAGGGAAAGCATAGAAAATATGCCTTTTACAAAATATGGATTCAAAAGCTATACAGAAGACGACTGGAAATTACTGGCACATCAGCAAAACCTGTTGTACAAAAAAGGAGTGCTGGTAAGTGAGCCGATGATAGAACATGAAGGTAACGAGGTCCGTTCACAATCACTTTGCATGATTACTGAAAAGAAGAATGTATAAGTAATACTTACAAGTTATCCAGTAATTCTTTTACGCTGGGTCTTTTTTTATAATCCGGTTCGAAGAAACGGAAAGTAATGTTAGATTCTTTGTCGATAATATATACTGCGGGTACAGGCAGGTATTTGCCATTAGTCCCGTTTATCTTTTCAATATCCACTCCCCCGTTGCGGTAGCGGGTAACAGTGTTTTCCTGCATTTCATATTCCACATCATAGGCTTTCATAATTTTAAGCCCTTCATCATAGAGAATAGAAAACTCCGCTTTAACTTTTTCCGCTGTCAGGTTCACATTCTCTGGCTTCTCAGGTGATACAGCAATGAGGGTGGCTCCTTTCTCTTTGATAAGCTGTAAAGAATCCTGTAGTCTGGACAGTGCTCTATTGCAATACGGGCACCAATACCCTCTGTAAAAAACAAGTACTACTTTTCCTTTTTTCAGGAGATCTTTCAGCCGGATGTCGTTACCATCCTGATCTTTGGCTTTGAAATCCGGCGCTTTTGAGGAAATAAATAACCCTTCGGGCTTTTCCTGTGCAGACAAAAGATAAACTGTGAATAAAAGACCTATAAATAGAACTGTTTTTTTCATTTTCCCGTTTATAATTCAAATGTACAATTAGAATAAAATCAAACCAGCCGGATATTCACCATTAACAGAACATTATTTTTTTCTTAATTTTACATGCCATTAGCCCTAAATTAAAATAACGATCATGTCAAATTCTCATTCTGAAAAGTATTTCTCCAACCTGCTCATTGGTTTTTCTGCACTTCTTGGATTTTCATTGATTACTTTCTATGCAATCTTTGAAGCAAAGAAAGATACCGATTGGTACTTCTGGGCTATTGCTGCTGCATTTTTATTATGTGGTGGTGTCTATTTCTGTCTTATTGCGGTTATACACAAAGTAAAGTCAGACTTTAACAGAAGGGCTAAACAAAGAGAACAGCAAAAAACCTTTACAGCAGATATGTAAACAATGGAGGTCCGGGTGTATTTATCCAAACCTGTTACTAAACATAAAGTAAACCGCCCCTGCCAGGAAGGCGAAACTGACAAGGTATCTCCAGTGAAAGGGTTCTTTCATGATCCAAACAGCAAAGCCACAGAATACAATAAGTGTAATGACTTCCTGGATGATTTTTAACTGGAAAAGATTGAAACCATCCGTATTGCCAAAGCGGTTAGCGGGCACCATCAGGCAGTATTCAAAAAGGGCGATAAGCCAGCTGATCAGTATTGCTTTCCACAAAGGCCAGCCCTGGTGTTTTAAATGATAATACTAGGCAAAAGTCATAAAGAAATTGGAAGCGAAGAGCAAGATAATAGTACGCATAAGTTATTACTATCTTTTGTACGAAAAAGCCCGGCATAACCGGGCTTTCAAATATCGCAAACATTTCAAACTTTGATATACGCTGTTTCCCGTTAACTAATTCTGGTTCTGCTCCAAATTCCTGAAATCCACACTCACCAGTTTACTTACACCCGGCTCCTGCATGGTTACGCCATAGATCACATCCACTGTGCTCATGGTCATTTTATTGTGGGTAACAATGATGAACTGGGAGTTATCACTGAACTGGCGTATCATATTGGTGAACTT